>JBILNT010000031.1:0-26353 GCA_044374875.1 Rubrivivax sp. | reverse complement strand
CTCATCATCGGCGCGCGCATGCGCACGCCCGCCACCTGGGTCTCGAAGGCGCGCTCGAACTCGCCGGCGTAGTGGCTGACGTCGGTGCTGGTGCCGCCCATGTCGAAGCCGATCACCTTGTCGTGCCCGGCCGCCAGCGCGGTGCGCACCATGCCGACGATGCCGCCGGCCGGCCCCGACAGGATGGCGTCCTTGCCCTGGAAGCGGTGGGCCTCGGTCAGGCCGCCCGAGCTCTGCATGAAGAACAGGCGCACGCCGGGCATCTGCGCGGCCACGCGGTCGACGTAGCGCCTCAGGATGGGGCTGAGGTAGGCATCGACCACCGTGCTGTCGCCGCGCGAGACCAGCTTCATCAGCGGGCTGGTCTCGTGCGAGGTGCTGACCTGCGTGAAGCCGGCCTCGCGCGCGAGCCGTGCCGCCGCCTGCTCGTGGCCGTTGAAGCGCCAGCCGTGCATGAAGACGATCGCGCAGGCGCGGATGCCGCAGGCGAACGCGGCCTGCAGCTCGGCGCGCAGGGCGGACTCGTCCAGCGGCTGCAGCACCTCGCCCTGGGCGCCGACGCGCTCGTCGGCCTCGACCACGCGCTCGTGCAGCAGTTCAGGCAGCACGATGCGGCGGTCGAACAGGCGCGGCCGCGCCTGGTAGGCGATGCGCAGCGCGTCGCGGAAGCCGCGCGTGGTGACGAGCAGGGTGCGGTCGCCCTTGCGCTCGAGCAGCGCGTTGGTGGCCACCGTGGTGCCCATCTTCACGCATTCCACGCGCTCCGGGCCGATCGCCTCGCCGGGCTGCAGGCCCAGCAGGCGGCGGATGCCTTCCACTGCCGCATCCTCGTACTGTTCGGGGTTGTCCGACAGCAGCTTCAGCGTGTGCAGCGCGCCGTCGGGGGCGCGGCCGACGACGTCGGTGAAGGTGCCGCCGCGGTCGATCCAGAACTGCCAGCGGGGGGAGGTCATCGGGGGCCTTTCTCGCTGACTACAGCGAAGTCGCCGCGCGCGCGGCCTGGTCGTACATGCCCGACATGGTGCGCAGCAGCCGCGCCATCTCGCCGATGTCGGCATTGAGTTCGGTGTCCAGGCTCCTGACCAGGCACTCCTCGCGCACCGCGCGGTACTGCTGCACCAGCGCCTCGCCCTGCGCAGTGGGGCTGTAGAGGACCTCCTTGCCCTGCTTGTGCGCCTGCGCGAGGCCGCCCGCGACCAGCTTCTTCAGCGAGTAAGCCACCACGTGCGTGTCCTCGTAGTTCAGCACGAAGCAGATGTCGGCCAGCTTCTTGTTGCGCGCGCGATGACAGATGTGGTGCAGCAGCAGCACGTCGGTGATGGTCAGGTCGGGGCAGCCGGCCGCGGCCATGCAGCGCACGGCCCAGCGCGCGAAAGCGTTCCAGGCGACGATGAGGCCGAACTCGAACTCCGAGAGCTCGACGCTCCTCGGCGAGACCAGGTGCGAGGACGAGACGATGCCCGCGCTGCGCGCAGGCTCAGGCGCAGGCACGGCATTGGCGGAAGACGGAGCAGGCTTGCGGGGCATTGGTATTTACACGCAAATCGTTGACGATTCATTGACAATTTATCGCAATGATTTCTAGACTTCAACCCACCTGAGGCAAGTACCGATCACACCCGAACCCGGCACGCCTCATGCTCGTGGTTCCTCACCCCTCGAATTCCCAGGAGAGCCGATGAAACTGCTGCCCACCGTGCTGGCCGCCGCCGCGCTGATCGCCTTCCAGGCCGCCCATGCCCAGGTCAAGTGGGACCTGCCCGCCGCCTATCCGGCGACGAACTTCCACAGCGTGAACCTGCAGCAGTTCGCCGACGACATCGACAAGGCCACCGGCGGCAAGCTCAAGATCACCGTGCACGCCAATGCCTCGCTGTTCAAGGCGCCCGAGATCAAGCGCGCCGTGCAAGGCGGCCAGGCGCAGATCGGCGAGATCCTGCTCGTGAACTTCCAGAACGAATGGCAGGTCTTCGGTGCCGACGGCCTGCCGTTCCTCGCCGACAGCTACGACGAGGCCATGAAGCTCTGGCGTGCGCAGAAGCCGCTGCTCGAGAAGAAGCTCGCCGAGCAGGGCATGACGGTCCTCTACTCGGTGGCGTGGCCGCCGCAGGGCATCTACACCAAGAAGCCCCTGAACTCGGCCGCCGACCTCAAGGGCGTGAAGTGGCGCGCCTACAGCCCGGCCACGGCGCGCATCGCCGAGCTGGTGGGGGCACAACCCGTCACGGTGCAGGCCGCCGAGTTCGCGCAGGCGCTGGCCACCGGCGTGGTCGAGAGCACCATGACCTCGGGCGCCACTGGCGTCGACAGCAAGCTCTTCGAGCACCTGAAGTTCTACTACGACACCCAGGCGTGGCTGCCGAAGAACGCGGTGATCGTCAACCGCAAGGCCTTCGACGCCCTGGACAAGCCGACCCAGGACGCGGTGCTCAAGGCCGCCGCGGCCGCCGAGGAGCGCGGCTGGACGGCCAGCCGCAAGGTCAACACCGACACGCTGGAGAAGCTCAAGGCCAACGGCATGCAGGTGCTGCCGCCCCCGCCGCAGCTCAAGGCCGACATGCAGAAGATCGGCGAGACCATGCTCAAGGAGTGGCTGGAAAAGGCCGGCCCCGAGGGCAAGGCCCTGCACGACGCCTTCCGCAAGTGAGCGGGCGGTAGCCTGGCGATGCGCCGCGCACTCGATGCCCTGTACGACGGGGCCGCCTGGCTGGCGGCCCTGGCGATGATCGGCCTGCTGGCGATGGTGCTGCTGTCCATCGTCAGCCGGCTGGCCCACTTCCACGTACCGGGCACCGACGCCTACGCCGGCTACCTGATGGCCGCGGCCGGCTTCCTGGCGCTGGCGCACACCTTCAAGCGTGGCGACCACATCCGCGTCACGCTGCTGCTCGGCGCGCTGAAGGGCGGCGCCCGCCGCGGCCTCGAGATCTGGGCGCTGGCGGCAGCGACGCTGCTGGCGGCGCTGACCGCGTTCTACAGCTGCCGGCTGGCCTGGCAGTCGCACGTCTTCCACGACGTGTCCACCTCCAACGACGCCACGCCGCTGTGGATACCGCAGCTGTCGATGGCCGTGGGCACGGTGATCCTGGCCATCGCCTTCCTCGACGAGCTGGTGCTCGAGCTGCAGGGGCGGCGCGTGGCCGTCGTCAGCGACGAAGCGTCGCACAACGAGTAGGAGCAGGCTCGTGTCCGATGTCGCGATCACGGCGCTGCTCGTCGTTTCCCTGTTCCTCATCCTGGGCAGCGGGGTGTGGATAGGCCTGGCCCTCTCGGGCGTGGCCTGGATCGGGATGCAGCTCTTCAGCTCACGGCCCGCGGGCGACGCGATGGCGGTGACGATCTGGGGTTCGGCATCGAGCTGGACGCTCACGGCGCTGCCGCTGTTCGTGTGGATGGGCGAGATCCTGTTCCGCACACGGCTGTCGCAGGACATGTTCCGCGGCCTGGCGCCGTGGATGCAGGCGCTGCCCGGCAGGCTGCTGCACGTCAACGTGGTCGGCTGCACCATCTTCGCCGCGGTGTCGGGTTCGAGCGCGGCGACCTGCGCCACGATCGGCAAGATGAGCCTGCCCGAGCTCTCCCGTCGCGGCTACCCCGACGGCATCGCGATCGGCTCGCTGGCCGGCGCCGGCACGCTCGGCCTGCTGATCCCGCCGTCGATCATCATGATCGTCTACGGCGTCGCGGCCGAGGTCTCGATCGCCCAGCTCTTCATCGCCGGCGTGATTCCCGGCATCCTGCTGGCGACGCTGTTCTCCGGCTACCTGATGGTGTGGGCGCTGCGCAACCCGCAGCTGGTGCCCGCACCGGACCGCCGCACCACCCTGCGCGAGAAGCTGCACGAGTCGCGCCACCTGATCCCGGTGGTGCTGCTGATCGCGGGTGTGCTGGGCAGCATCTACACCGGCATCGCCACCGCCACCGAGGCGGCGGCGATCGGCGTGGTGGGCTCGCTCGTCATCTCCGCGGCGCAAGGCTCGCTGACCTGGCAGACCTTCAAGGACAGCCTGCTCGGCGGCACGCGCCTGTATTGCATGATCGCGCTCATCCTGGCCGGCGCGGCCTTCCTGACGCTCAGCATGGGCTACATCGGGCTGCCGCGCCACCTGGCCGAGTGGATCGCCACGCTGGGCCTCAGCCAGTTCGAGCTGCTGCTCGCGCTGATGCTGTTCTACATCCTGCTGGGCTGCTTCCTCGACGGCATCTCGATGGTGGTGCTGACGATGGGCGTGATCATGCCCACGGTGCTGAAGGCCGGCATCGACCCCATCTGGTTCGGCATCTTCATCGTGATCGTCGTCGAGATGGCGCAGATCACGCCGCCGGTGGGCTTCAACCTGTTCGTGCTGCAGGGCATGACCAAGCGCGACATCGGCTGGATCGCCAAGGTCACGCTGCCATTCTTCTTCCTGATGATCGCCGCGGTCGGGCTGATCTACGTCTTCCCCGAGATCGTGACCTTCCTGCCGCAGCAGATGCGCAACTGAGCGCCCGTGCGGCGGCGCGGCCGCGAACAGGATGGGCATTTCTGCCAAGTTCGGCCGTGCATGCGTCCGCGCTCTCCCCTAGAGTCCAGGCGCGGGCCCCAGATGCACCGGGGCCCCAGGGGAGAAACACATGTCGGACATGTCCTTGCCGCCGCATCCGCACGCGCTGCGCGAGGGCCGCGCGGGAGCCTCGCCGCGCGACCCGCAGCCTGACGGCCCCTTCGACTGGCCGACCCCCGAACTGCCCTGCTACCCGGCACCGAAGCCATTGCCGCAGGACACCCGCTGCGAGATCGAGGGCCTGAACGGCAAGATGATCCAGGGCGCCCTGGCCTCGTTCAGCCCGGCCGAGGGCTTGCTGCGCGTGGCGGTGCCGTCGTCCCGGCAGTCGATCGAACTGCGATTCAGCCAGTTCCGCTGGCTGCGCCTGATCGACCCGCTGACCATCCTGCGCACGGCCGGCAGCGACACTGCCGCGACGATCGCGGGCCTGCATCCTCCCGTGCCGTACCACGTCGAGCTCGCGGGCTCGCCGACGCGCGAGGGGCGCACCCGGGGCGCGCTCGAGACCGACGCCGGCCTCTTCCTCTTCGAGCCGCTGGACGCCTGGGGCAACGTGCAGCGCGTGTTCGTGCCACGACACGCCTACGCGCGCAGCGAGGTCGGCCAGCGGATCGGCCAGGTGCTGGTCGAGGAACGCCTCGTCACCCAAGGCCAGGTGCAGGCCGCGCTGGCCAAGCAGGACCAGCTGCGCCACCGCAAGCTCGGCGAGATCCTGCTCACCGGCCAGATCCTCACCCCCGAGGAGCTGGTCGAGGCGATCGAGCAGCAGGCGAGGATGCCGATGGTGCGCATCGGCGAGGCGCTGGTCGCCCTCGGCCTCATCACCCCCGCCCAGCTCGACGACGCGCTGCAGCGGCAGCGCGAGGACCGCGGCGTGCCGCTGGGCGAGCTGCTGGTGCGCCACGGCGCGGTCTCGCACCAGGACCTGCGGACCGCGCTGGCCCGCAAGATGGGCTACCCGCTGGTCGACCTGACGCAATTCCCCGTCGAGTCCGATGCGGTGGCGCGCATCCCCCACGCGCTGGCCAGCCGCCTGCTCGCGCTGCCGCTGATGCAACGCGCCGGGCGACTCGTGGTGGCGGTGGAGGATCCGTCGCGCGCGCACGCCATCGACGAGATCGAGTTCGCCGCCCAGGGCAAGGTCGTGCCGGTGCTGGCGCGCGCCAGCGTGCTGCCCGGGATCATCGAACAGGAATACAGGAAGCTGGGCGCAGAGGCGGCGGGCAACCGCTTCGCCGGTGACGCCGTGGCCGACTTCGCCGTGCACGACACCAGCAAGCTGCTGGAGTCGCTGGAGGCCAACCAGTCGGGCGACGGCGACGACGAGGGCTTGATCGAGCAGAGCGACAACTCCCTGGTGCGCCTGATCAACACGATGATCCTCGAGGCACGGGCCAGTGGTGTCTCGGACATCCACGTCGAGTGCGCGCCCGGCCGCGAGAAGGTGCGCATCCGCTTCCGCCGCGACGGCGTGCTGCGCCCGTACCTGGAGCTGCCGCACACCTACCGCGCGGCGCTGATCGCGCGCCTGAAGATCATGTGCGACCTCGACATCAGCGAGCGTCGCAAACCGCAGGACGGCAAGATCGCCTTCAGCCGCTTCGTGCCGGGCCAGCGCCTGGAGCTGCGTCTGGCGACCATCCCCACCTTCGGCGGCCTCGAGGACGCCGTGCTGCGGCTGCTGTCCTCGGCCCGGCCGCTGCCGCTGGACCAGCTCGGCCTGGACCCGCGCGACCTCGAGCGCCTGCGCCAGATCGTGCACCGGCCCCACGGCCTGATGCTGTGCGTCGGGCCGACGGGCTCGGGCAAGACCACGACGCTGCACTCGGCGATGAGCGAGATCAACCGTCCCGAGCGCAAGATCTGGACCGCCGAGGACCCGATCGAGATCACGCAGCCGGGCCTGCGCCAGGTGCAGGTCAACCCGAAGATCGACTGGACCTTCGCCAAGGCGCTGCGCGCGTTCCTGCGCGCCGACCCCGACGTGATCATGGTCGGCGAGATCCGCGATCGCGAGACCGCGCAGACGGCCATCGAGGCCTCGCTCACCGGGCACCTCGTGCTCTCGACGCTGCACACCAACAGTGCCCCGGAGACGGTCACGCGCTTGCTCGACATGGGCATGGACCCGTTCAACTTCGCCGATGCGCTGCTCGGCGTGCTGGCGCAGCGCCTGGTGCGCCGCGTCTGCACGCACTGCCGACGCGGCCACGCGGCCACGCCCGGCGAACTCGACGAGATGGTGCACGACCACCTGCGCGCGATGCAGGGCGCCGAGGCGGTGCCCGCGGCCGACGACGTGCTGGGGGGCTGGATGAAGCGCTTCGGCACAGAAGGCCGCATCACGCTGTACCGCGCAGCGGGTTGCGAAAAGTGCGAAGGCACCGGCTTCCTCGGCCGCGCGGCGATCCACGAACTGATGACGGCATCGCCTGCGCTGCGGCAGATGATCCAGACCGGCGCGCGCAGCGACGAGATCAAGCACCACGCGATCCGCGACGGCATGCTCACGCTGCGCCAGGACGGCATCGAGAAGGTGCTCCAGGGCCTGACGACGCTCGAGGAAGTGCGCGCCAGCAGCAACTGAAGGCGCGCCGGGCGAGCGCCGCCTCACGCCTCACGCCTCACGCCGGGCGGCAGCCGCGGCGTGGGCGTCGTGGCAAGCCCGGCGGGGGCCTCGTGACCCCTGCTTCCCCGGCGTGCGCTTCAGCCCAGCGGCGCCGCGGGGAAGTCGCCGCGCAGCGCGCGCCAGACCGTTTCGGCCGTCAGCGGCATCTGCACCCGCTCGGCGGCGCGGCCGAGGCCGGCCGAGGCCAGCGCGTCGACCACAGCGTTGACCACCGCCGGCGTGGCGCCGATGGTGCCGAGCTCGCCCACGCCCTTGACGCCCAGCACGTTGGTCTTGCACGGGATCGAGGTGTCGAAGGCGGTGCGAAAGCCGATGAAGCCGTCGGCCTTGGGCAGCGCATAGTCCATGAAGCTGGCCGACAGCAGCTGGCCGCTGTCGGCGTCGTAGGCCACGCGCTCGAGCAGCGCCTGGCCGATGCCCTGGACCGCGCCGCCCTCGATCTGGCCGCGCACGATGGTGGGGTTGACGATGCGGCCGATGTCGTTGACCGACGCGTAGCCGACGATCTCGACCGTGCCCGTGGCGGGATCGACCTCGACCTCGCAGACGTGGCAGCCGTTGGGCCAGCTCGGGGCCGACGCGGTGGCCGTGGCGTCGACCACGATGCGGCTGTCCGGCTGCGAACGGGCCAGCTCGAACAGGCCGATGCCGACGTCGGTGCCCGGCACCAAGAAGCGGCCCCCGACGTACTCCAGCTCGTCGGCCGGGGCCTCCAGCGCCTCGGCCGCCAGCGAACGGGCCGTGTCCACGGTCTTCTCGGCCGCCACGCGCACGGCGCCGCCGCCGGTGAAGAGGGAGCGCGAGCCGGCGCTGCCGAAGCCGTTGGCGCGATCGGTGTCGCCCTGCAGCACCCTGATGCGCCCGATGGGCACGCCGAAGACGTCGACGGCCAGCTGCGCGTAGCTCGTCGCGATGCCCTGCCCCATCGCCATCGTCGCCGAGGTCAGTTCGATGAAGCCGTCGCCGGTGACCTTGACCTCCACCGTCTCCTGCAAGGCGTTGCCGCCGGTCCACTCGAGGAAGGTCGCCAGGCCGCGGCCGCGCAGCCGCCCGCGCGCCTTCGACGCCTCCCGGCGCGCCTCGAAGCCGCTCCAGTCGGCCAGCGCGAGCCCCTGCGCCAGGATGGACGGGAAGTTGCCGCTGTCGTAGGTCTGCCCCATCGGGTTGCGCCAGGGCATCTGCTCGGGACGGATCATGTTGCGCCGGCGCAGCTCGGCCGGGTCGAGCCCGATCTCGCGCGCGGCGGCGTCCATCAGCCGCTCGGTGAGGTAGATCGCCTCGGGCCGCCCCGCGCCGCGGTAGGGCCCGGTCGGCGCGCAGTTCGTCAGCACCGCGGTGAGGTGGAAGTCGATGGCCGGGATGTCGTAGACGCTGGTGGTCACCCAGGGCCCGATCAGCACCTGGATCGCCACCGACGAGGTGCCCGGGTAGGCCCCCACGTTGGCCAGCGAGCGCACGCGCAGGCCCAGGACCTTGCCGTGGGCGTCGAGCGCCATCTCGGCGCGGCTGACGACGTCGCGGCCGTGCACCGCCGAGAGGAAGTCCTCGAGCCGCTCGGCCTGCCACTTCACCGGCCGGCGCAACTGCAGCGCGGCCCAGGCGATGGCGATGTCTTCCGGGTACAGGCCGGTCTTCATGCCGAAGCCGCCGCCGACGTCACCGACCAGCACGCGAACGTCGGCCACGGTCAGCCCGGGGATCGCGTCGACCACGCCGCCACGCACCGCGGTGGGCATCTGGCTCGACAGGCGGATGGTCAGGCGGCCGTCCTCGTGCCAGGCCAGCACGCTGCGCGGCTCCATCGGGCTGGGCGCCAGGCGCTGGTTCACCAGGCCGAGCGAGACGCGGTGCGCGGCGCGCTCGAAGGCGGCGGCCACCGCGGCGGCGTCGCCGTGACGCATCTCGGCCGAGACGTTGTCGGGTGCCTCCGACCACACCGCGGGTGCCCCGGGTGCGGTGGCGCGCACGGCGTCGGTGACGGCGGGCATCTCCTCGACCTCGAGGGCGACCAGCGCGGCGGCGGCGCGGGCGGCCTCGCGCGTCTCGGCGACGACCATCGCATACGCCTCGCCCACGTAGCGCACGAAGCCCTCGGCCAGAGCGCGCTTGGGCGGTGCGGCCATCGGGCGCCCGTCGGGGCGCTTGAAGGTCGGGGCGGTGGGGATCGGGCGCACGCCGGCAGCCACCAGGTCGGCACCTGTCCATGCGGCCAGCACCCCGGGCAGTTCGCGTGCGGCCGCGGTGTCCACGGCGACGATGCGGCCGTGCGCCACCTGCGAGCGCGCGAAGGCCAGGAACACCTGGCCGTGCGGCGCCACGTCGTCGGTGTAGCGGCCCTGGCCCTGCACGAGCGCCGGGTCCTCGATGCGGCGCACCGCCTGGCCGCTGCCGAAACGCCCGGCCTCGAAAGGCGCGTTCATGCCTTTTCCCCCCGCAGCGCACCGGCCGCCTGGCGCACCGCCGCGACGATGTTGACGTAGCCCGTGCAGCGGCACAGGTTGCCTTCCAGCGCGTGCTGGATCTCGGCGTCGGTGGGGGCCGGGTTCTCGCGCAGCAGGCAGGTCGCCGACATGATCATCCCCGGCGTGCAGAAGCCGCACTGCAGGCCGTGGCAGTCGACGAAGGCCTGCTGCACCGGGTGCAGCGAACCGCCCTCGCCGGCCAGGCCCTCGACGGTGGTCACCTCGCGGCCGGCGGCCTGCACGGCCAGCACGCTGCAGCTCTTGACGGCCCGGCCGTCGAGCAGCACCGTGCAGGCGCCGCACTGGCTGGTGTCGCAGCCGACATGGGTACCGGTGAGGCCGAGCCCGCCGCGCAGCAGGTCGACGAGAAGAAGGCTCGGGTCGACCTCGGGGTCGACCACGCGGCCGTTGACGCGCATGGACACACGGGGCATGGCAGGAGCGGTGAGCGACAGGAACCCGGATCGTAGCCCCTCGCACCGGCGCCGCGCGGGGCCGGGGCTTCACGGGCGGCGCGCACGCCCTGCGCCCGTCACGGCCCCGGTGCGGGGCGCGCACCATGCGCCTCAGCGGGTGAGCCAGCGCCTTGCCGCGTAGCTCAGCAGGTCCACCAGCGCCACCAGCAGCAGCATCGCGCCGAGGATGGTGGCCGTCTTGCCCATGTGGAACAGCCCCATGTGGAAGGCCAGCAGCTGCCCCAGGCCGCCGGCACCCACCACGCCCAGCACGGCGGCGGCGCGGATGTTGTTCTCCCAGCGGTACAGCGTGTAGGACATCAGCTGCGGCAGCACCTGCGGCAGCGTGGCGTAGAGGAACACGCGCAGCGGCCCCACGCCCTGCGCCCGCAGCGCGTCGCCCGGCCCGGGCGGCGCGTTCTCCACCGCTTCGGCGAAAAGGCGGCCCAGCACGCCGGCCGTGTGCGCGGCCAGTGCCAGCGTGCCGGCGAAGGGCCCCAGCCCGGCGGCGATGAGCAGCAGCGCCGCCCAGACCAGTTCCGGCACCGAGCGCAGCGCGTTGAGCAGCAGTCGCGTGGCGCCGCGCCAGCGCGCGGCGTCGCCCTCGTGCAGCCGGCTGGCCGGCAGCGCGAGCACCAGCGCCACGGCCGCCGCCAGCAGCGTGCCCAGCGCCGACATCGCCAGCGTCTCCCAGGTGCCGCGCAGCACGCGGGCGAGGAACTCCGGCGAGGTGTCGGGCGGGAAGAACTCGCCGACGAAGCGGCCCATGCTGCGCGCCGCTTCCATCGACAGGAACTGCGCCCACTGCAGGTCCAGGCTCCAGAAGCTGGCAACCACCAGCGCGAGCAGGCCGGCGGTGAACCAGCAGGCCTTGCAGCGCGCGTCGAACAGCGGCGGCGGCAGCCTGTAGGGCGGGTTCGCGGCGTGGCGGGAGCGCTGGTCCATCGTCACCCCAGCGCCCGGCGCAGGCCCGTGCTCACGCGGTCGGCCAAGCCCACCAGCGCGACGAAGACCGCCAGCATCGTCAGCACCTCGCCGCCGTTGAACATCTTCATCGAGTTGTCGAGCTGCTGGCCCAGCCCGCCGGCACCGACGAAGCCCAGCACCACCGAGCTGCGGATCGCGCACTCCCAGCGGTACACCGTGTAGCTGGTGAGTTCCGCGGCGTTCTGCGGCAGCAGCCCGTAGAAGAAGGCCTGCAGCCGCGAGCTGCCGTTGCGCAGCAGCGCCTGCGTGGCATGCGTCTCGCCGCTTTCCAGGATCTCGGCGTAGACCTTGCCCAGCATCCCGGCGTAGGTCAGCGCGATGGCCAGCACGCCAGCCGTGGGCCCCAGGCCGACCACGCGCACGAAGACCAGAGCCCACACCAGTTCCGGCACGCTGCGCAGCACGATCAGCAGCACCCGCACCGCCTGGCGCAGCGCGAACGGCAGCGCCGCCATGCGCCCCGACAGCGCCGAGACCGACAGCACCCGCGTGGCCAGCAGCGTCATCGGCACGGCCAGCACCAGCGCCAGCGTGATGCCGGCGGTGGCGATGGCCACGGTGCGCCAGGTCTCGCGCGCCACCATCACCAGGAACTCGGGCGCGTAGGCCGGCGGCAGGAACGAGGCCAGGAACTGGCCGGTGACCTTGAGGTTCCGCGCTTCGAAGAGCAGCCAGGGCCTGAACTCGGTGGCCACCAGCAGCGGCCACAGCAGCGCGGCCGCCGCCCCGATCCAGAACACGCGGCCGAGCCACGCGGGGTCGCGGGTCGGTGCGGCGCGAACGGCGGGCGCGGCGCTCATCGGCAGTGCATCACGACCGGCTGCGTGACGTCGGCCGGCGCATCGGGCGGTGGCGGCACTTCGCCGCGCAGCTCGTGCTCGTGCTGCGCGTAGAGTCGCTCGAGCCGATCTCGCGTGACCTGGGCCGAGGGCAGGTCGAAGGCGACGGCCCCGTCGCGCAGGGCGAGCACGCGCGGGAAGCTGGCCAGCGCCACGTCGACCTGGTGCAGCGTGGCCACCAGCGTCACGCCGCGCGCCCGCGCCTGGCCGACGAGCGTGGCGATCGCCTGCCGCGCGCGCGACGGGTCCAGCGCCGACAGCGGCTCGTCGATCAGCCAAAGCCCGGCGGGCGCCAGCAGCGCCCGGGCCAGACCCACGCGCTGGCGCTCGCCGCCGGAAAGCCGGTCGACGCGCTCGAACAGCTTGTCGGCGAGGTCGAAGCGCTCCAGCGCGTCGTGCGCGGCCGGGATGTCGTGCGGGTAGAAAAGCGAGCGCAGGCTGGCCAGCAGCCCCATCGCCGGCAGCCGGCCGGCCAGCACCGAGGTGACCACGCGCTGGCGCGGCGGCAGCGGCGGCACCTGCGGCGCCAGGAAGAGCCGCCCGCGCAGCGCCTGCAGCTCGCGGCGCGACAAGGCCCAGGGGTCGCGCCGGCCGAGCGCCAGCGCGCCGGCCTGCGGCTTCAGCGCACAGGCCAGCACCTGCAGCAGCGTCGTCTTGCCGGCGCCCGAGGGCCCGATGACGGCCAGCGCCTCGCCCGGCGCGATGCGCAGGTCCAGCGGCCGCAGCGCGGGCGCGGCGCCGGCGCGCGCGGCCGGGTGCCGCGCGGCCACGCCGCGCAGCTCGAGGCCCAGGCCGATCGCCTGCCCGCCCGCCACGATCAGATCAACCCGGCGCTGCGGCCCGCCGCCTCGAGGCTCCTGTAGTTCTCGGGCGAGGTCGGGATGTAGCGGGTGGCGCGGTTGAGCTGCAGGATCTCCTTGCCCTCGGACGTGGCCGGGTCGAGGTCGAGCAGCGCCTTCTTCACCTTCTCGCGCAGGTCGGCCGGCATGTCGGCGTGGACCGACCAGTTGTAGTTGAAGAAGGTGGGCGTCGTGAAGAAGACGTCGACGTCGTTGGTGTCGACACGCTTCTCGGTGACGAACTTGCGCCAGACGGTGACGTCGAGCGCTGCGGCGTCGACCTTGCCGCTGACCACCGAGGCGATGGTCGCGTCGTGCGCACCGCTGTAGGCGATGCGGCGGAAGTCCTTCTCGGGGTTCAGGCCGGCCTGCAGCAGGAAGTGCCGCGGCATCAGGTGCCCCGAGGTGCTGCTCTGCGAGCCGAAGCTGACCTGCCGTCCCTTCAGGTCGGCCAGCGAACGGATGCCGGAGTCCTTCTTCGCGATGAACACCGACTGGAAGCGCGTGTCCTCCTCGCGCTGCGCGATCGGCACGATCTTCCCGCCCGAGCGGATCTGCGCCTGCACGTGCGTGAAGCCGCCGAACCAGACCAGGTCCACCTTCTTGCCGACCAGCGCCTCGACGGCGGCCGGGTAGTCGCTGACCGGCGTGAACTCGACCTTCATGCCCAGGCGCTTCTCGAGGTAGGCCGCGATCGGCATGAACTTGCGCACCTGCTCGGTGGCCGCTTCCTCGGGGATGGTGGTCACGCGGAAGACCTGCTGCGCGTGTGTCAAGCTGCCGAAGGCCACGAGGGCACAGGTCATCAGGGCGCGCAGCGTGCGCGAGGGGGAAAGTCCGATCATCGAAGGCTCCAGGGATCCAGGGAAATCACGGGTCCAAGGCCCGTCGCGCGTGCTGGCCGGGCCCGCCCGGCGCCGCGCGCCGTACTCTATCGCCCGCGGCAGCGTCGCCACGGTCAAGCGGTCATCCAGTGCCGGCCGATGAGCTGGATGCGATTAGCCTTGGTGCCGTGCATCGTCCCTCGATCGTCCTCGTCACGCCCGCGCTGGCCGACGCCAACAACGGCAACTGGCAGACTGCGCGTCGCTGGTCGCGGATGCTTGCGCCGGCTTGCCGCGTCAGCGTCGCAGGCCGCTTCGACGCCGCCGGGCAGGGCGACCACGCCCTGATGATCGCACTGCACGCCCGCCGCTCGGCCCCGAGCATCGCCGCCTGGCGCGAGCGGCACCCGGGCCGGCCGCTGCTGGTGGTGCTGACCGGCACCGACCTGTACCGCGACATCGACACCGACGCCTCGGCGCAGCGCTCGCTCGCGCTGGCCGACCGGCTGGTGGTGCTCAACGAGCGGGGCGCCCTGCGCCTGCCCGAGGCCCTGCGCCCGCGATGCAGCGTGGTGCTGCAGTCGTGCCCGGCGCGGCGCACGCTGCCCAAGACGCGCCGCCACCTGCGCGTGCTGATGGTCGGCCACCTGCGCGACGAGAAGGACCCGCTGACCTACATGGCCGCGGCCCGCCGCCTGTCCGCCCGCCCCGACATCCTGTTCGACCACGTCGGCGCTGCGTTCGACCCGGCCCTCGGCGACGCGGCCCGACAGACCGCCCAGGCTGCGCCCGGCTACCGCTGGCTGGGCGCGCTGGACCATGCCGCCACGCGGCGCCGCATCCAGGCCGCGCACCTGCTGGTGCACGCCAGCCGGATGGAAGGCGGCGCCCACGTCGTCATCGAGGCGCTGAGAAGCGGCACGCCGGTCTTGGCTTCGCGCATCGACGGCAACCTCGGGCTGCTGGGCGCCGACTGGCCGGCCACCTTCGAGGTCGGCGACGCCGCGGCGCTGGCGGCCATGATCGGGCGGGCGCGCGACGAAGCCGCCCTGCTCGCCGCGCTTCAGGCGAAGGCCGCGCTGCGCGCACCGCTGTTCGCCCCGGCCGCCGAAGCCGCGGCGCTGCGACGCATCGTCGATGAACTGCTGGGGCAGGATCGCGCCTGAGCAGCGCTCACGCAGCCGGCGCCGGCTGCGCGGCCTGCCCGGCCTCGCGCAGGCCGCTCTGGACGAGGCTCAGGATGACCACCCAGGCGACGAAGCCGAGCACCCAGAACTTCAGCAGCAGCGGCCCGGCGAAGGGCAGGTTCCAGACGAAGTGCAGGGCCACCGCCAGCCCGAACAGCGAGAGGAAGCGGCGGTCACGCAGCGTCGCGCGCCAGTCCGGGTGCTCGCGCCGCACCGAAAGGTACGCGCAGGTCGCGATCGCCGTCCAGGCGATGTGCGCGAACGGCGACATCGCGCCGCGCAGCGTGATGTTGTGCAGCATCGCGTCGGCGTCGAGCAGACCGATCCGCAGCGCGTAGCCCGCCGACTCGAAGGCCGCGAAACCGGTGCCGACGGCGGCGCCGAACAGCAGGCCGTTGAGCTTGTACGGGTAGCGCTCGACCGGCACGAGCCTCAGCACTGCCAGCACCGCCAGCAGCTTGGCGCACTCCTCGACGATGCCGGCGGCCGACGCCCCGAACAGGGCGCCCAGGAACGGCGCCGCGTCGAACAGGAACAGCGAGAACACCAGCGACAGCGCGCCGCCGGCCATCACCATCTGCGCCACGCGCATGACCGACACGTTGCGCGGCGTGTTGAGCTCGAAGAACAGCACCAGGATAGACAGCGGCACCGCGAACGAGCCGACGATGATCAGCCCGGGCAGCATGTTCAGGTTGCGGTACTCGAGCCAGCCGTAGAGGAAGAGAACGTAGATGAGCACCGCGCCCGCGAGCACCCTGAAGAACACCCAGGGGCTCGGGAGGACCCCCATCTCCGGCGAAGGCGGCGGCGTGGTGGCGCGCGTGCCGACGCCGAACAGCGCCTCGGCTTCGTCAGGGTCGTGCCGGCGGAACACCTCCGAGAAGAACCCGCTCGCCGAGAAGGCGGCGATGCGCTCGATGCCCAGCCCGTCCGTGATCCTGTCGGAGGCTGCCCGCAGGCTGGCAGCACCGCGCGTCACGCCAGTCTCCAGCGCCAGCGAATGCCCGCAGGCCTCGCAGAAGCGGGCCAGGGGGCGGTTGGCGTGACCGCAGGCGGCGCACGCCGGCAGAGGGGTCGAGGCGGTGTCGGGCATGGCGAGCTCGGGGCGCCGGCGGCAGACATGCCTGCCGCGAGCGGGTCTTCTCGGTGTCGTTCATTTTGATGCTTTTCGTGGCCACGGACGAAGGCCGCGCGGGCGCCGGGCGGCGAGCAGGCGCCCGGCGATGCCGATATGCTGTCTGCCCGCCCGGAATCGCCGCGCTGCCGCTCCTCGCAGCCGCAGCGTCGCTTTCCAGGCGATCGCGCGTGCCCGCCTACGAACACACCGCAACGAGTCCCCGCCATGAACGCACCCGACAAAGCCGCCGCCGCCGAACCCCGCCTGACCTCGCTGTCGCACGGCGGCGGCTGCGGCTGCAAGATCGCCCCGGGCGTGCTCAGCGAGATCCTCAAGGGCACGGTCGCGATGCCCATCCCGAAGGAACTGCTGGTGGGCATAGAGACCGCCGACGACGCCGCCGTCTGGCAGCTCAACGACGAGCAGGCGCTGATCGCCACCACCGACTTCTTCATGCCCATCGTCGACGACCCGTTCGACTTCGGGCGCATCGCCGCCACCAACGCGATCAGCGACGTCTACGCGATGGGCGGCCGGCCCATCATGGCGCTGGCCCTGGTGGGCATGCCGATCAACGTGCTGTCCACCACCACCATCGGCAAGGTGCTCGAGGGCGGGGCCTCGGTGTGCCGGGCGGCCGGCATCCCGATCGCTGGCGGCCACACGATCGACTCCGTCGAGGCCATCTACGGCCTGGTGGCGCTTGGCCTCGTGCACCCGAAGAAGGTGCGCCGCAACGCCGACGCCCGCCCGGGCGACGTGCTGGTGCTGGGCAAGCCGCTGGGCGTGGGCGTGATGAGCGCGGCGCTGAAGAAGGGCGAGCTGGGCGACGCCGGCTACGCGCAGATGATCGCCAACACGACGAAGCTCAACACCCCAGGCCCCGACCTGGCCGACCTGCCGGGCGTGCACGCCATCACCGACGTCACCGGCTTCGGGCTGGCCGGCCATGCGCTGGAGATGGCGCGCGGTGCCGGCTGCGAGGTGGCCATCGACTGGGCCGCCGTGCCGCTGCTGGGCGGCGTGCGCGCGCTGGCCGGCCATGGCTTCGTGACCGGCGCTTCCGGCCGCAACTGGGCCGGCTACGGGCACGACGTCGTGCTGCCGGCGGGCTTTGCCGGGGAAGACAAGGCCCTGCTGACCGACCCGCAGACCAGCGGCGGGCTGCTGGTGGCCTGCGAGCCGGCCGCTCTGGACGCGGTGCTGTCCGTCTTCCGCCGCCACGGCTTCGCGGCCGCGGCGAAGGTGGGCGAGGTGCGCGAGGGCGCGGCGCGGGTGGTGGTGGCCTGAAGGCTCTCGGGCCGGCCGCTGACGCGGCCGATGCTCGACGCCGGGCACCTGGGCGAGCGGCTGTACCTGGCCGCCGAGGCCCGGGCGCTGGCCGCGTGCTCGGTGGGCGCCTTCTACGACGACGAGATGGCCGGCCTGCTCGGCGAGGACCCGGCCGGCTTCTGGGTGCTGCACCTGGTGGCGCTGGGCGCGCGGGCCTAGGGCCGGCCGGTGAAGCGACAATCAGCGGCGGCGCCACCGTCGCCATGCCCCCTTCTGGGGGGAGACGAAGCCCGCAGGCCTTGTGCACCCTCGCGGCACGTTCACCACGACCCCGATGCCTCCGATGACGACCCCTGATCACCCGCCCCACCCCGTCCCGTGCCGCCAGGCGGCGCCCGGCCCGCGGCGAGGCGCCGCATGAACGCGCCGCCCTTGCCCCCGGTCACGGCGGCCGGGGCCGCGCCCGCGGCTGCCGGCCGGAAGGTCGTCGCCCTGCGGTTCACCGCCAGCGGCAGCGAGTACTTCCGCATCTGGAGCGTCAACGCGCTGCTGATCCTCGTCACGCTCGGCCTGTACCTGCCGTTCGCCAAGGCGCGCAGGCTGCGCTACTTCCACGCCAACACCCTCGTCGACGGCGATGCCCTGGCCTTCCACGGCGACCCGTGGAAGATGTTCCGGGGCTACCTCGTGATGCTGCTCCTGTTCGGCGCGTACGCGGGGGCTTCGTACGTCTCGGAGCCGGTCGCGCTCGGCGCGTTCGCGATCGCCTCGCTGGCCTGGCCCGCGCTGTGGCGCTCGTCGCTGATGTTCCGCATGGCCAACACCAGCTGGCGCGGGCTGCGCTTCGCGTTCGAAGGCTCGACGGGCGGCGCCTACCGCGCGCAGGCGCTGCTGTTCCTGCCGGCCTTCGTCGGCCTGCTCGGCACCGCGCTGGCAACCAGCGGCATCGCCCCGGGCGACGATGCCGCCGCGGCGCGGGCCGCGGCGATGGTGGCCACGACCGGCGGCGTGGCCTTCGTCGTGGCGATCTTCGCGGTGCCGCTGGGCCTGGCGTGGGTGAAGCGCTACCAGCACGGCGGCTTGCGGTATGCCGGCGAGGCCGCGCGCCTGACGAGCTCGACCGCCGCCTTCTACGGGCTGGGCCTGAAGCTGCTGCTGGCGGGCCTGGGGGTCCTGGTCGGACTGGTCGTGCTGGCCTACGTGGGCTGGTTCGTCGGGAAGGTCGCGGGCGTCAACGGCCGCCAGGCCGGCGCATTCGCGCTGCTGGGCGGCCTCTGGGCCTTTTTCGCGTACCTCGCGGCGTTTGCGCTGCTGTCCGCCTGGGCGGCCGCCTGGCTGCAGAACCTGGTGTGGAACGGCACCGAGTCGCAGGCCGTCCGCTTCGAGAGTTCAGTGCGCCCCGACGCGCTGGCCTGGCTGTCGATCCGCAACCTGGCGCTGGTGGTGCTGACGCTCGGGCTGTACCGGCCCTTCGCCGTGGTCAGGGTGATGCGCATGCGGCTCGAGGCGGTGAGCGTCAGCCTGCCCGTCGACGCGCAGGCCTGGGCGGCGAGCGCCTCGCCGCGGCCCGGCAGCGCACGCGGCGAGATGGCCGGCGACTTCTTCGGCATCGATGTCGGGCTCTGAGCACCCTGCCGGCGATGCCGGCGCCGCGCCGGCGCGACTGGCCGCACGGTGGTTCGACGGCCGGCAGGCGCGCGGGCTCGACGCGACGCTGACGATGCACGCCGGGGAACTGCACCTGCACACGGCCGACGCGGCACCGCCCGCGCGCTACCCGCGCGAGGCGGTGCGGTGGCCCGAGCGCACGCGCCACGGTGCGGTGCAGCTGCTGCTGCCCGACGGCGGCGTGGTCGAGGTGCGCGACGCCGTCGCCTGGGATGCCTGGGCCGGGCTGCACGGCATCCGGCAGCCTGCCTCAGTGCGCTGGGCGTCGAGCTGGCGGGCGACGGTGCTGGCCATGCTGACGATGCTGGTCGCGCTGTTCGCCGGCGCACACTGGGGCATCCCGTGGGCGTCCGAGCAGCTCGCGCCCCGGGTGCCGCAGGCCGCGCGCGAGCACCTCGACCGCCTGGTCATGGAGCAGATGCGCGAGGCAGGATGGCTGAAGCCGCACGGGCTGGCGCCCGACGTGGCACGCAGGCTCCAGGCGCAGGCCGACCGCATGGTCGAGGCCGCCTACCCCGCGGGGCAGCGGCCCAGGGTGCAGGTCGCCGTGCACCGGCTGCCCGAATGGCTCGGCCCCAACGCCTTCGCGCTGCCGGGCGGGCAGGTCGTGATCAGCGAGGCGCTGCTGAAGCTGCTGCCGATGCAGGGCGCGCAGTTCCACCCCGGCGTGCTGGGCGTGCTGGCGCACGAGATCGGGCACGTGGCCGAGCACCACGGGCTGCGCCAGCTGCTGGCCTCCAGCGCGACGGGCGCACTGCTGGGCTGGTGGATCGGCGACTACTCGGCGGTGCTGGCCGGCGCGCCCGCCCTGCTCATGAAGGCTGCCTACTCGCGAAGCTTCGAGCGCGAGGCCGACGACCAGGCGCTGCACATCCTGCGCGCCGCCGGCATCGACCCGCGCGGCATGGTGCAGTTCTTCCAGGCCCTGCAGCGCGCCGAACCGGGCCGGCGCAACGAGGGCCCCTCGTTCGGCCTGGGCACGCACCCGCCCGACGAGGAGCGGATTCGCCTGTTCGAGACAGGCACGCGCTGAACGGGCCCGCGCAGGGGGCAAACCTGCCCCCTGCCCCGCGAAGCGGTCACGCCACGAGGAGGCACGGGGTCAGCCGCCGGTCCAGCCCGCCGCCAGCACAGGCTGCAGCACATGCGCGTATTGGGCCGGCAGTGCGCTGCTGCCGGCCGGCGGCGGCGAGAAGGCGGCCATCGCATCGACCAGCGACTGGACCCTCGAGCTCGTCAACGGAATGACTCCATCGAGTCAGGGCCGCCGGTCCACGATTCACGGCTCGGCCTTCCGCTGTTCCAGAAGCATCCTGTCCAACTCGGAACTGAGCCAGTAATCGACGACTTCCTCTTCAGGGGATCTTGCCGGCGTCGACGGCAGGTTCATGTGCATGTATTTGACCCACCCGGAGGTCTTGGACTCACTGTCGAACTGTCCCGTACAAGACAATCGCCCCCGAAAAGTAGCTTTCGACGCTTCTGAATCCTTACAGATAATGTGCGGCCCCCAGCCACTGCTCGTAATCAAGAGGTCCTCCGGCGCAACCCCATAGGAGGGGTCGTACACGACGTCCCAGTAGGTCGTCTTCCACTGCTGCGGGCCGCGCAGGTAGAAGTCGCGGTAAAGCACCATCTCGTAGTGCTGCCCGTCGATCTTGCGCGGCTTGACGAAGGCTCTGCCGCCCGAGCAAACCGCCTCTTCCCTCTGGATGCCCCCGCACCGCCGGCGGTACCACTTCGCTTCCCCGATGGCGTTGACCATGAAGACCAACTCGTAGCCCCGGTCGAAGGGGAACTTGCCCCGGATGACGAGCGGCTCGTCGGGCCAGGGGTTGCGGATGGGCGTGTCGACGATCCAGTCGAATGCCATCCAGACGGACAGCAGCAGCAGGAAGCCGCTGAGCCACGGGTGGCGGTGCATCCAGCCGCGCACGCGCTGGGCCGGGGTGGGAGGGGTTGGCTGGGGCTCGTTCATGCGGGTGGGGCGTATCGGGCGGAAGGGTTGCGCTGGCGCCGGGCGATCAACGCTCGCCCATCGCCTCGTCGAGCGGCCGCGAGCCGGCGCGGATTTCGGCCCCGGGCATCATGCCTGGGGCCAGCGGCAGGGCAGGCAGACGCTGACGGGAACGCGGATCATCAGCGGTGGCGCGAGCGTGACGACTCCCCCGGTGGTGTGTACCGCGCGCTGCCGCATCGCGCACCGACACCGCCAGGGCACGCCGGCGGGCCGGCGCGCGCCGGGCATCAAGGCGGCTTCTCCGGCAAGGCAGATGGCCCTGCGCCCACTGCGGAGTCTTGCGGGCTGATGAAATAGCCCAAGCAGGCAATGGGCGGGCAGATGGCCGCACGGCCGGAGTCGACCTCGGCGGGTCGCGCCGGCCCTTCCCCGGAGCAGCCGCCCGAAGGTGGCCCGCACGCCCCTGCCCCTGCCACCGTCGCCCACCGGAGACCGCCCCGATGCAAGCCGCCGAAGACCCGATCCACGACCGCCGTGTCTGGCGCAGCCACTACGCGCCG
The DNA here is from genome assembly GCA_044374875.1 of Rubrivivax sp. GTDB lineage: Bacteria > Pseudomonadota > Gammaproteobacteria > Burkholderiales > Burkholderiaceae_C > Rubrivivax. The sequence continues at coordinate 5,001 of JBILNT010000031.1, read as the reverse complement.
GGGACCCCGGCCGAGCTGGCGCCCCCGGCGCACGCCAGCCTGGCCGCGATGGTCGACGCCGCGAGCCGCGAGTTCGCGGCCCTGAAGGCCTTCACCACGGTGGTGCCCAACGGCATGAACGGCAGCCTGAGCTACGCCGCGGTGGACGAACTCTCGGATGCCTTCGCGGCCTTCCTGCGCGAGGAACTCGGCCTGGCCGCGGGCGCGCGCGTCGCGGTGCAGATGCCCAACGGGCTGGCCTACCCGGTGGTGGTCTTCGGGGTGTTCAAGGCCGGCTGCGTGCTCGTCAACACCAACCCGCTGTACACCCGCCCGGAGATGCAGCACCAGTTCCGCGACAGCGGCGCCGAGGCGCTGGTGATCACGGAACTGTTCGCCGACAAGCTCGACGCGGTCATCGGCCACACGCCGGTGCGACACGTCGTGGTGGCCAGCGTGCCCGAGCTGTTCCCGGCGGTGCCGCGCGGCATCGTGCGCGCGGTGCAGCGCTGGTGGAACCGCGCGCTGCCGCCGATCCCGGTGCCGCACCTGCGCTTCGCGGCGGCGCTGGCACGCGGCCGCGAGCACCTGCGCCGCCTGGGGGGCGCGGCGGCGGTGCGCGCGTGGTGGCAGGGCATCGGCCCGGCAGACACCGCCGTGCTGCAGTACACCGGCGGCACCACGGGCGTGTCCAAGGGTGCGCTGCTCACGCACGGCAACCTGCTGGCCAACGTGGCGCAGATCCGCGCCATGGGCGCCGGCCGCATCGAGCCGGGCCGCGAGTGCGTGCTCACGGCACTGCCGCTGTATCACGTGTTCGCGTTCACGACCAACCTGCTCAGCTTCTACGAGGCGGGCGCGCGCAACGTGCTGATCCCCTCGCCGCGGCCGGTGCAGAACCTGCAGCGCGCGGTCGAGAACACGCCGCTGACGTGGATCACCGGGGTCAACACGCTGTTCAACGCGCTGCTCAACGAGGAGTGGTTCGTCGCCTTCCCGCCGCGGCACCTGAAGGCCGCGGTGGCCGGCGGCACCGCGCTGCACCACGCCGTGGCCGAGCGCTGGGAGCAGGTCACGGGCACGCGCATCGTCGAGGGCTACGGGCTGACCGAGAGCTCGCCGGTGGTCACCTTCAACCCGCTGGCCGGCGCGCGCCGCCCCGGCTCGATCGGCGTGCCGGTGCCGGGCACCGACGTGCGGCTGCTCGACGACGCCGGGCAGCCGGTTCCCCCCGGGCAGCCCGGCGAGCTGGTCGTGCGCGGGCCGCAGGTGATGGCGTGCTACTGGAACCAGCCCGCGGAAACCGCGAACGTGCTGCGCGACGGGTGGCTGCACACGGGCGACGTGGCGGTGATGGACACCGACGGCTTCTTCACCATCGTCGACCGCAAGAAGGACCTGATCCTGGTGTCGGGGTTCAACGTCTACCCGAACGAGGTCGAGGACGCCATCGCCCGGCTCGACGCCGTGCTGGAGGCGGCCGTCGTCGGCATCCCCGACCAGCGCAGCGGCGAGGCGGTGCGCGCCTACGTCACGCGGCGCGACCCTTCGCTGACCGCCGAGCAGGTCATCGCCCACTGCCGGACGCTGCTGACCGACTACAAGGTGCCGCGCTCGGTGGTGTTCCGCGACGAACTGCCCAAGACGCCGATCGGCAAGATCCTGCGCAAGGAACTGAAGGCCGAGGTGCGCGCCGAGTTCTCGGCGGCTGCCACACGCCAGCCTGCCGCGGCACGCGAGCCGGCGGCCGTCTGAGCGGCCCGCTCGCCGCGCCGCCACCAAGCGACACGAGGAACCGAGATGCTGACCGAAACCGAGACCCGCCTGCTCGGCGTGATGATGGCCGTGATCATGCTCGGCATGGGCGCGTCGCTGACCTTGCGCGACTTCCTGATCGCGTTCCGCAAGCCCAAGGGCGTGCTGGTCGGCCTGCTCTGCCAGTACGGGATCATGCCGCTGCTGGGCTGCACGCTGGCGCTGCTGCTGGGCCTGCCGCCCGCGCTGGCGGTCGGGCTGATCCTGATGGGCTGCATGCCGGGCGGCACCACCTCCAACATCTTCACCTACTTCAGCAAGGGCGTGCTGGCGCTGTCGATCATGATGACCAGCGTGTCGACGCTGGTGGCGGTGGCGGTCGTGCCGCCGCTGATCGCGATGTACTCCGGCGTGGCCGGCGTCAGCGGCGAGTTCGTCATCCCGGCGTCCAACGTCGCGCAGGTGCTGGTGGTGCTGCTCGTGCCCACGCTGCTCGGCATGGTGCTGCGCAAGGCCAGCCCCAACATCGGCGCCACGGTCGAGCTGATCGGCGGGCTGCTCGGGGTGCTCGTGATCCTGTTCCTGATCGTGTCGTGGGTGCCGCGCAACCACCAGCTGCTGGCCACCACGCCGTGGCCGGTGTACTTCGCGGCGATCGGGCTCGGCCTGGTGGGCATGGCGCTGGGCTTCGGGCTCTCGCGCCTGCTGCGCGAGGACGCGAACCGCTCGCGCACCATCGCGCTGGAGACCGGCATCCAGAACGGCCCGCTGGCGGTGCTGATCGTCACGCTCACCTTCAGCGGCGAACAGCAGCAGCAGGTGCTGCTGATCCCGGTGCTGTACTCGCTGTTCATCGTGCTCAGCTCGACCGCGGTGACGCTGTGGTTCCGGCGCCTGGCCGAGCGCGAGGCGCTCGCGCGCGACCGCGCGAAGGTCGGCGCGCTGCCGGCAGCCCCCGCGGCGCGCTGAGGCGGCCGGGCCGTCCGCTGGCGCTCAGGACAGGCCCACGGCCGCGCCGGGTCGTCTCGCCGGGCCGTCTCGCCGGGCCGGCCGGGCACAGGCTGCGAGTCGGCGCGCGCTGGCGCCTGCGCTGGGCGATGCGAGGCCTGCGGGGCCTGTGGGGCGCATGGAAGCCTTCGGCAGCCGCTTGATCTGTGCCTCGGGGCTGCGTGCCATGACCGTCGCTCCTCATGCCCCGGCTGTACGCTGGGTTGCCCTTCAGTCTGTAGGGCGGCACACTGCAAACACGATGTGTCTGGGTCGAGCCGGGGCCTCCCCATGCAGCTTCTCGGCACCCTAGATGGCGTCCATCGCATGGAGTGGTCTCCGAAGGGCGAGCGCATCGCAAGCGCAAGGCGGAGAGCCGGGCTTGAATCCAGATCGCAACATCAAGGAGAGAACATGACGACGGTGCAAATCAACCTGCCCGATGAACTGGCCCAGAAGGCGGCCAGCGCGGGGCTGCTGTCGGCGGAAGCCATGGAGGCGATGCTGCGCGAGCAGCTGCGCCGCCGCGCCGGCGAGGCGCTGCAGGCGATGTGGCAGCGCGGGCCGCAGGATGAACTCACACCCGAGATCGAGCAGGAGATCGTCGAGGAGGTGCGCAAGGTGCGCGCCGAGCGGCGGCTGCGCGGAGCCAGTTGATGGCCGTTTCAGGCCAACCGCTGCGGCTGGTGCTCGATACGAACATCGTCGTGGCCGGGCTGCTGTGGAACGGGCCGCCTCGGCGGCTGCTGGAAGCGGCCATCGCAGGAGAGGTCGAGCTTTACAGCAGCCCGGTGCTGCTCGATGAGTTGGCGCATACGCTGGCCTACTCGAAATTCGACAAGCGAATCGACAGCTTCGGCACCAGCATCGCGGCGCTGGTGGCGCAGTACACCGCGCTCGTCAGCCTGGTCGCGCCGGCCAGCGTGCCGCGCGTCGTGGCCAACGACGCCGATGACGATCACGTCATCGCGGCGGCCGTGGCCGCTCGCGCCGAGCTGATCGTCACCGGGGATCGCAAGCATCTGCTGCCCATCGGCAGCCACCAGGGCATCGCAATCGTCACTGCACGCGAGGTGCTAGACAGGATCGAGGCAACACGCAAGACCTGATCCTCGGCCCTGGGCCTTACCTGTCGTACTGACCAGCGCCGTAGTGATTTGGTCGCTGAGGGATGTGCCCGCGATCTGCCGGTGTTACGGATGCGGTGCCGTGGAAGATAAACCAATGGACTGCAATCGCCCCCAACACTGGAATTAGCCAAACCAGCGCGATTTGCGCGCGCTTGCGGTGCAAATCAACATCGTCAGATCGCACCAGCTTCCAGGTCAGCCAGCACCCTACCGCCGCGTGCGACACCACCGCGATCAATGCGACGGTAGCCAACCAATCAGTCGGGGATTCCATCACGGCTCTGATAGGACTCTAAGTGTTGGTGGGCGTATCAAAAGCAGCGCGAGCATGAACCCCTCAGCTAGATAGATTGCAAACTGCACAAGCGACACAAAACCTATGCTGACGCTGAGGCCCCCAAAAAGATGCGTCAACACCGAAAGGGCCAAGGTCAATATCAAGAATGTCAGAGCGTAACGACTGTCGAGGAAGACCAACACGTATGCAGTCGCCGCCAACAGGAGTTGCACCCAACCAATCTGCACCAAGACATCGGCTGGGATCACGCTGGCGGCCCCATGGAGATCCAATGCGCGTCTCACTGTCGGATCGGGCTCAATCAGGAATCCGACAAGAAGCCCAAGAATTGAAGCAGCGCCTGCAAACACCGCGGCGCTCTTCAGCAGCATAAGACGGCGCCCAGAAACGGCCCAAATACCATCGGCTCGAGAGGGCTCAGCTAGGTTCATCGCGGGCCGATCGTGGGGCTGCACTGAATCACGCAGCCATTGGTCAGCTGTCGCGTCGAGGAGCCAACCCCGCCTGTAGGAACGTTAGCGGGACAGGAGTCCTGCTTTTTGAGCAATTCAGATCGAGCCTGATTGCCCGATAGAGGCGCGCCGCCGCCGCAGTAGGTCACGCACCCGTTACCTGGCTTCGTGATGGAGTCGATCAAGCCAGAGTACCCCTTGGCCTCTTCACTGAGACCGGCAAGCCCATCCAAGATCGAATGCATGTCCTCTCGGCTGCGATTGCCTCGAAGCACATCAACGATTCGACGCAGCCCATCCGGATCGACATACGAGATCGGGTTCCCACCCACGTACGCATACGTATTGATCCCCCCCGCCAGCCAATGTCGCGAACTTTGCACCTCACCCCTTGTAGGCA
>JBILNT010000030.1:0-26448 GCA_044374875.1 Rubrivivax sp. | reverse complement strand
GTGATCGAGCCCGCGCCCAGGCCCAGTTGCACCGCGCGGCCCTGGCCCAGGCTCTCGGTGGGTAGCCACAGCAGCGCCGCCAGCATGCGCTGCACGTAGACCAGTTCCACGCGCTGCGGGTCATCCAGCCGCATCGCGCCCTGGACCCAGGGCGTGCCCAGATGGAGGTAGCGCACGCCCTCGAACTCGGAGATGCCGACCTCGGGCAGCGCGGGCGCGACGGGACCGGGACTGGGGCTCATTGGGGCGCTCCGGTCGGCATCAGGCCAGCCCCACGCCCTGGAACACCGCGCGCCAGGCCTGCAGCTTGCGCTCGAAGCTCCAGCTCGCGTTGGCCGGGCTGCTGGAGGGCAGGCGGTGCACCGCCACGCCCAGCCCCTGCGTGACGCGCATCGAACGCGCCGATTCGCCGCCGTTGTGCGCCACCGCGCGCAGCCCCGGCGCCCGGCGCAGCAGCAGGGCCAGATCGTTGGGCCGCGCGTCGCGGATCGCGCTGTCCAGGCTGCCGGCGCGGCGGCAGTTCGCGTAGACGTCCCAGACCCCCAACCCGCGCTCGCCCACCACGGCCAGGCGCTGCGCATAGGGCAGCGCGCGCAGGTCCAGGCCCCACAGGGCCGACAGCAGCGGCCAGAACTGGTTGCGCGGGTGGGCGTAGTACTCGCCGGCCTGCAGCGAGGCCCGGCCCGGGAAGCTGCCGAGCACGACCAGACGGGTGCCGGGCGAGAGCACCGGGGGCAGGCCCCGGAGCAGCCGCTCGGCGGCGTCCAAGCCTGTGGAAGGCGCCGTCGCCGGCGTGGGGAAGGCGGTCCTACCTGACATGGTTCAGGCGGGGCTGGAGAGCAGGCTCGGGACCGGGCTCGAGACCAAGCCCGGGTGGGCGCCGGCTGGAAGCAGCGCCGACAGACGCGGCAGGGCGGCGAGCGCATTGGCCGTCGTCGTGCGCGCGGCTAGCTCCGCGGCCCAGCCACGCAGGTCAGCCAGTCCCTGGCCGATGCGCGGCAACTCGGCGGGCTCGTTGCGCCCCTGCGCCTGCCCGGCGGCGCGCTGCTGCGCGGTGCGGTACAGCCACTGCGGCGGGATGTCCGGAGCGTCGGTCTCGAGCACCAGGGCCTCAGCCGGCAGCTCGGCGGCCAGCGCGCGGATGCGCAGCGCGCGCTCGTGCGTCATCGCCCCGCCAAAGCCCAGCTTGAAGCCGCGGCGCAGGAACTCGGCCGCCTGCACCGCGCTGCCGTTGAAGGCGTGCGCGCAGCCACCTTGCACCGGGTGCCGGCGCAAGCCCTGAAGCAGCGCGTCGGCCGAGCGCCGCAGGTGCAGGATGACCGGCAGGTCGAGCTCGCGCGCCAGCCGCAATTGCGCCTCGTACCAGCGCTGCTGCAGCGCGAAGTCGAGTCCAGGCACGAAGCCGTCCAGTCCGATCTCGCCCACGGCCACGAGCCGGGGATCGTCGCGGTGCGTTCGCAGGGCTGCTTCGAGGCGGTCGATGTCCCGCTCATCGGCGCGGTGCGCGTACAGGGGGTGGATGCCCAGTGCGTAGGCACAGCCGTGGGCGTGCGCCAGCGCGCGCACGCGATCGAAGTGCGCCGCCTCGACCGCCGGCAGCAAGAGCAGGCCGACCCCGGCCTCCCGCGCCCTGGCGACGACGGCGTCGCGGTCGGCGTCGAATTCCGGGGCGTCGAGGTGGCAATGGGTGTCGATCCACACCCGCGCAGTGTGCCTCCTGCGCGCCCGACACGACCGACCGCGACGCTCCCACCCCACGGCCTGCGCCGCCCGGGCAGCCGTGTTACCGTCCGTCATCGCGCGCGCTGGAGGCACTCGCCTTGAACCGCAAGACCCCGCTGTACAGCCCTTCCCCGCGCCGGGTGGTCACCGGCCCCGCGGGCTCGCCGGTCGGCCGGCCGGTCGCGGGTGGGGCCACGCCGGCGGTCGGCCCAGGCAAGCCCCCCACCCCGGTTTCGTCGACCGGGGACGTTGCGGCCGACGCGTCGCCGAAGGCGCCGGGTCGGTTCGTCCGTGCCTGGGCCGGCGCCCGCACCGCCGTGGCGCGCCGCCCAGCCCCACTTTGGGCCCTGGGCGGCGCCCTGTTTGCCACGGCCGCGCTGCTGCTGGTCTATGCCGGCGTGCACCGCCCGCGACCGCTCACGCAGGAGGCGCTGGAAGCCGCGGTGCGCCACATGCTCGAAAAGGAGCCCCTGCCCTCCCCCTACGCCAAGGCGGCGGAGGCCATCGCGCCCTCGGTGGTGCGCGTCACGGGCCTGATGGACGACAAGGACGATGGCACCGAGGACGCCGAGAAGCGCGCCCTCAACCGCAGCCTGGGCACCGGCGTGGTCATCCTCGACAACGGCACCATCCTGACCAACCTGCACGTGGTCTGGGGCGCCAAGCGCATCAAGGTCCGCTTCCACAACGGGCATGAATCCGAGGCCGTGATGATCAACATGCAGCCCGAGAACGACCTCGCCGTGCTCAAGGCCACCTCGCTGCCAGACGATCTGGAGGCCGCCACCATGCGCTCGACCTCCGACCTGCGCCCAGGCGACCAGGTCGTCGCCGTCGGCCACCCCTTCGGCATCGGCCCCAGCGTGAGCGGCGGCGTGGTGTCGGGCCTGAAACGGGAGTTCCGCGACCCCGAGGGCAAGAAGCTGCTGACCAACCTGATCCAGTTCGACGCCGCGGCCAACCCCGGCAACTCCGGCGGGCCGCTGGTGACGATGGACGGCCATGTGGTGGGCATCGTCACCGCCATCCTCAACCCGACCGAGGCCCGCACCTTCATCGGCATCGGCTTCGCGGTGCCGATCGAGAACGCGGCCTCGGCCGTGGGCATCCCGCCGTTCTGAAGCGACACGCCCGCCCCCACCCCAGGCCGAGCGCCACCCCGAAACCCACTCATCCCCGACCGAGCCCGACCCATGAGCGACACCCCCGAACACACCGCCACGCTGATGGAGCGCATCCTCTACGAAGTCAAGCGCGTCGTCGTCGGTCAGGACCGCTTCCTCGAGCGCGTGCTGATCGCGATGCTGGCCCAGGGCCACCTGCTGGTCGAGGGCGTGCCCGGCCTGGCCAAGACGCTGACGATCAAGACGCTGGCGCGCACCGTGCGCGGCAGCTTCAAGCGCATCCAGTTCACGCCCGACCTCGTGCCCGCCGACCTGGTGGGCACGCGCGTGTACAACCAGAAGACGGGCGAGTTCGGCACCTCGCTCGGGCCGGTGTTCGCCAACCTGCTGCTGGCCGACGAGATCAACCGCGCCCCGGCCAAGGTTCAGAGCGCGCTGCTGGAGGTGATGCAGGAGCGTCAGGTGACGATTGCCGGCGAGACCCACCGCGTGCCCGATCCGTTCGTCGTGATGGCCACGCAGAACCCGATCGAGACCGAGGGCACCTACCCGCTGCCCGAGGCGCAGGTCGACCGCTTCATGATGAAGGTGCTGGTCGACTACCCGACCGAGGAAGAGGAGTTCGTGATCGCCGAGCGCGTCACCGGCCCCGCCGTCGAGGTGGGCGCGGTGGCCGACACCTGGCAGCTCGCGCAGCTGCAGCGCGAGTGCCGCGAGGTCTACGTCGACCCCTCGCTGATCCAGTACGCCGTGCGCCTGGTCGGCGCGACCCGCAACCCGGAGAAGCACGACCTGGCCGACCTGCGCAAGTTCATCACCTTCGGCGCCAGCCCGCGCGCGACCATCGGCATGATCGAGGGCGCGCGCGCCCTGGCCATGCTGCGCGGGCGGCGCTACGCGCTGCCCGAGGACGTGACCGACCTGGTGCCCGACGTGATGCGCCACCGCATCGTGCCGAGCTACGAGGCCCTGGCGGCCGACGTGACGGCCGACGAGATCGTGCAGCGCGTGATGAAGAAGGTGCCGGTGCCCGAGCGCCCGATGCAGCACCCGAAGGACGCCGCGAATGGCTGAGGCGCGGGCCGCGCAGCCCGCCGATGGCGCGCCACCCACCTCCGAGCAGTTGCTCAGGCGGCTCGAGTGGTCGGTGATCCGCCGTCTCGACGGTCTGCTGCAGGGTGACTACCGCACCATGCTGCGCGGCGGCGGGGTCGATCTCGCCGACCTGCGCGAATACCAGATGCACGACGACGTGCGCCATATCGACTGGAACGTCACCGCCCGGCTGCAGCAGCCCTACGTACGCCAGTTCATCGAGGACCGCGACCTCACCGCGTGGTTCCTGCTGGATGTTTCAGGCAGCATCGACTTCGGCTCGGCCGACGTGACCAAGCTGGCGGTCTCCACCGGCTTCGTCGCGACGCTGGCGCGGGTGATCACGCGCCACGGCAATCGCGTCGGCGCGATGCTCTACGGGGACCGCGTCGACACCGTGCTGCCGCCGGGCAGTTCGCGGCTGCACGTGCTGCAGCTGCTGCAGCGCATGCGCGCCCCCCGCGCCACGCGGCGCGGCACCGGCACGGCGCTGGCCGACCTTCTCGCGGCGGCGGCGGGCGTGATCAAGCGGCGCTCGCTGGTGTTCGTCGTCTCCGACTTCATCAGCGAACCGGGGTGGCAGGCCGCGATGCAGCGCCTGGCCATGCGCCACGAGGTGGTCGCGGTGCGACTGTTCGACCCGCTGGAGATGGCGCTGCCCGACGTCGGACTGGTCACCGTCGAGGATGCCGAGACCGGCGAGCAGCTGCTGGTCGACGCCTCCGACCCGGCGTTCCGCGCCCGCTACGAGGCTTTCGCCGCCGAGGCCGAGGAGCGGCTTCGCGAGGATCTCGCAGCTTTGGGCGCCGACACGCTCGAACTGGCCACCGACGACGAACTGCTCGAGGCCATGCTGCGCTTCGCCGACCTGCGCCGCCAGCGCGCACGGCGGCGCGTTTCCCATCGCTTTCCGTCCGGCCTCAGGGGGGTGGCATGACTTTCCACTGGCCCAACGCGCTGTGGGCGCTGCTGGTGCTGCCGCTGCTGGTGGCGCTCTATTTCTGGCTGCTGTCGCGGCGCCGCAAGACCACCGTTCGCCTGGCCAGCGTGGCCGTGGCCCGGCTGGCTGCGGGCAAGGGCCCGGGCTGGCGCCGCCACGTGCCGCCGGCGCTGATGCTTCTGGCCGTGGGCGTGCTGCTCGTCGCCGCGGCGCGGCCGATGGCCGTGATCACACTGCCGCTGTCCGAGCGCACGATCATGCTGGCGATGGACGTCTCCGGCAGCATGCGCGCCGAGGACGTCAAGCCCAACCGGCTGGTGGCGTCGCAGCAGGCGGCCAAGACCTTCGTCAACAACCTGCCGCGCGACGTGAAGGTCGGCATCGTCTCCTTCGCCGGCACCGCGGCCGTGGTGCAGGCGCCGACGACCAGCCGAGAGGACGTCATCGCCGCCATCGACCGTTTCCAGCTGCAGCGCGGCACGGCCACCGGCAGCGGCATCGTGCTGTCGCTGGCCACGCTGTTCCCCGACCACGGCATCGAGATCCAGCACATCACCGGGCAGCGGAACTTCCCCGGCGGCGGCGAGATCGGCCGCAAGAAGGACGACGCGAAGCCGGCCTTCACGCCGGTCGAGCCCGGCACCTACAGCTCGGCGGCGATCATCATGCTCACCGACGGCCAGCGCACCACCGGCCCCGACCCGCTGGACGCGGCGAAGATGGCTGCCGAGCGCGGCGTGCGCGTCTACACGGTCGGCGTCGGCACCACGCAGGGCGAGGTGATCGGATTCGAGGGCTGGAGCATGCGCGTGCGGCTCGACGAGGAGACGCTCAAGGCCGTCTCGGTGCTGACCCGCGGCGAGTACTTCTACGCCGGCTCGGCCGAGCAGTTGATGAAGGTCTACGAGTCGCTGAGCTCGCGCATGGTCGTCGAGCGCAAGGAGACCGAGGTCAGCGGACTGCTGGCGGCGCTGGGCGCGTTGCTCGCGCTGCTCTCGGCCGGACTGTCGATCTGGTGGTTCGGGCGCGTGGCGTGAACCGGCTCGGCGCGCGCGGCCAAGCGCCCGGGCCGTTCAACGCTCGACGCGAACAATGCGTCCGTCGTTGCCCTCGATCACGAGGTAGAGCCAGCCGTCAGGCCCCTGCCGCACGTCGCGGATGCGGGCCTCGAGATTGCCCAGCAGCCGCTCCTCGCCGGTGACGCGCCGGCCATCCACAGTCAGCCGCACCAGGGCCTGGGCGCGCAGCGCACCGATGAACAGGCTGCCCTTCCACCCCGGGTAGCGGTCGCTGGTGAGGAACACCATCCCGCTGGGGGCGATCGAGGTTGGCACCCAGTGCCGCAGCGGCATCTCGATGCCCGGCTTCGGCCCTTCCTCGCCGATGCGCGTGCCCAGGCCGTAGTTGCGCCCGTAGGTCACCACCGGCCAGCCGTAGTTGCGGCCGGCCTCGACGACGTTGATCTCGTCGCCGCCCTGGGGGCCGTGCTCGCTGGCCCACAGTTCGCCGGTGGCCGGGTTGACCGCCATGCCCTGGATGTTGCGGTGGCCCAGGCTCCACACCTCGGGCGCCGCACCCGCACGCGCCGCGAACGGGTTGTCGGCCGGGGCCTTGCCCTCGGCGTCGATGCGCACGACCTTGCCGAGGTGGTTCTCGGCGAGTTGCGCGTCGTCCTTGCGCGAGAAGCGGTCGCCCAGCCCCACCCACAGGTGGCCCTGGCGGTCGAACGCGATGCGCGAGCCGCAGTGGTGCTGGCTCGAGACCTTGGGCCTCTGGCTGAAGATGGTCTGCACGTCGACCAGCCGGTCGCCGACCAGCCGGGCGCGGGCCACCGCGGTCGAGTTGCCGCCCTCACCGGGCTCGGCGAAGGTCCAGAAGATGCGCTGGTTGTCGGCGAACTTCGGGTCCACGGCCACGTCCAGCAGCCCGCACTGGCCGGACGCCGCGATCGGCGGCAGGCCTGCCAGCGGCTCGGAGACGCGGCCGTCGGCCCCGACGATGCGCAGCCGGCCGGGCTTCTCGGTCACGAGCATGCGGCCGTCGGGCAGGAAGGCCAGGGCCCACGGGTTGACGAGCCCGCGGGCAACGGTCACGGCACGGAGGTCGGCCGCGACGGCAGCAGGCGCCAGCGCAGCGCCCGCCAGCACGGCGGCGAGGATGAGCGAGGAAGTCTTCATCACGAGATGGTGCCGACGCCACGCCGACCGGCGCTCGCCTGGGGAATTGGAGGGATGATCCGCGTCAGACCGCAGCCTCGACCACCATCTGCACGCGCCGCTGCCCGTTGAACTCGTCGAGCGCGATCCGGTAGGCCACCACCGCCCGTTCGGGCAGCGGCTCCGTGCGGCCGAACCAGATGGCGTCGCGCGGCGCGCCGGCATGGCGCAGCCGCAGCTTCAGGTGCTTCTCGCCAACCAGCCGCTGCGCCAGCACCTCGACCTCGTCGCAGAACAGCGGCGGCTCGAAGCCCTGCCCCCAGACCTGCCCGTCGAGCAGCGACACTGTCTCGGCGTTGAACCACTGCAGGTCCAGCGCGCCGTCGTGCCGCAACGTACGCTGCAGCAACGAGGCATCCAGCCACTCGGCGGCCACCTCGCGCAGGGCACGCTCGAAGGTCGCGAAGCCTTCCTCGGCGATCGTCGCGCCGGCCGCCATCGCGTGCCCGCCGAAGCGCCGCAGCAGTTCGGGGTGACGCTTGCTGACGAGGTCGAGCGCGTCGCGCAGGTGGAAGCCGGGAATGGACCGCCCCGACCCCTTGAGCAGGCCGTCGGCGCCGCGGGCGAAGACGAAGGTCGGACGGTGCAGCCGGTCCTTGAGGCGCCCGGCGACGATGCCGACCACGCCCTCGTGGAAGCCCTCGTCGAACAGCGCGACCGCGGGCGGCGCGTCGTCGCCGACGTTCGCCAGGCGCTGCAGCGCCAGTTCGGCCTGCTCGCGCATGCCAGCCTCGACGGCGCGGCGTTCCCGGTTGATGGCGTCGAGTTGCGCAGCCAGCTCGGCGGCACGACCCGCCTCGTCGGTCAGCAGGCACTCGATGCCCAACGTCATGTCGGCCAGCCGCCCAGCGGCGTTGACGCGCGGCCCGAGCGCGAAGCCGAAGTCCTTCGCGGCGGCACGGGCCGGGTCGCGCCCGGCCACGGCGAACAGCGCAGCGATGCCCGGCTGCATGCGGCCGGCGCGGATACGGCGCAGGCCCTGCGCGACGAGGCGGCGGTTGTTGGCGTCGAGCCGCACCACGTCGGCCACGGTGCCCAGGGCCACCAGGTCGAGCAGCGCGTCCAGGCGCGGCTGCGTCGCGGCGTCGAAGCGCCCGCGCCGCCGCATCTCGGCGCGGGTGGCCATCAGCACGTAGAACATCACCCCGACCCCGGCAATGGCCTTGCTTTCGAAGGCGCAACCGGGCTGGTTCGGGTTGACGATGACGTCGGCCGGCGGCAGCACCACCCGACCGTCGGCAACTGCCGGCAGGTGGTGGTCGGTCACCAGCACCTGCAGCCCGAGCTCGCGGGCGCGCTCCACCCCGGCCAGGCTGGCGATGCCGTTGTCGACCGTGACGAGGACGTCCGGGCGCTCGGCCATCGCCAGGTCGACGATGGTCGGCGTCAGGCCGTAGCCGTGGATGGCGCGGTCGGGCACCACGTAGGCCAGCGTCTCGCGCGGTGCGCCCAGCATCGCCAGGCCGCGCACGGCCACGGCGCAGGCCGTGGCACCGTCGCAGTCGTAGTCGGCGACGACGCAGATGCGCCTGCGCGACCCGATGGCGTCGGCGAGCAGGCGCCCGGCCGCCTCGGCGCCAGCCAGGGTGTCGGGCGGCAGCAGCCGGCCGAGGCCGTCGTCGAGCTCGTCGGCGCTGCGCACGCCGCGCGCCGCCAGCAGCCGCGCCAGCAGCGGGTGGACGCCCGCCTGCTCCAGACCGAAGGCCTGCCGCGGTGCCGCCTCGCGCTGCCTGAGTTGCGGCGTGCTCAAAGCGTCTCCAGGCGCGGCGCCACGGCCGGACGCCGCCACAGCGCACCGATCCGCGCGAGCAGGCCGCCGGCCGGGGTGAAGGTCTCGCTCGAGCGCTCGCCGCACAGCGTGAGAAGCACGGACTCCCCGGCGCGAAGCTGGTCCTGGAGTTCGGCCAGCGGGCCTTCGTCGAGCGTTTCCCAGGCCCGCGCCCAACCAGCCCAGTCCTCGCCCAGGGCCGGACCGCGCAGGCGGTCGTCGACGCGCACCGCGCCGGCGGCATCGGGCTGCGCGACGCCGCAGCCGCTGAGCCAGAACGAGTTGACGGGCAGCAGCCCGCGGGCCTCGCGCGCCGCGTTGAGCGGGTGGGTGTAGAGCAGCATCTGGACCTCGTTCTGCAGGCGCCGCACGAGGCGGGCCTCGCGCGCGCCTGGCAGCCAGCGGTCGACGTTGCGCCCGATCACGCGGTCGAGCGACGCCGTCGCGAGATCGGCCAGGCTCTCGTGGGCGACGTACCACCGAAGCGGCGCCGCCCAGAGCATCACGAAACCCTCGCTCGTGAACAGCTCGCGCACGGCTTCGAACACCTCGCGCGACTCGTCCTCGCCGAGCATCAGCGCGCCGGGGTCGATCAGGCTGACCTGCTCGGCGCCCACGTGCAGGTGCACCGGCGTGACCAGGCCCCAGGCGAGGTCGCCGGTGTCGATCCCGTCGAGCCGGGCCTGGCGCGCCGCCCAGGGCAACGCGCCGTCGGCGCCGGCGATGCCCAGGGCACGCGCCAGAGCCCGCTCGTGGGGCGCGGAGAGGCTGAACTCGTCGCCCTCGTCGCGCAGGCCCGGCGGGCTCCCGGCCAGCAACGCCCGCAGGCGCGGCAGCTCGAGGGTCGCCAGGGCGGCCCGGCCCGTCTCGGCCAGCGGCGCGGCAAAGGGAATCACGAGGTGCATGACCGGATTATCCGGGCGCTCGCCTGCCCCCCGCCGACAACACGGCGGCCTGGGGAGGGGTCGGGTAGCATCCGGTCCCCATGAACCTGCCCTACGAGTGGCAGATCGGCTGGCGCTACACCCGCGCCGGGCGATCGGGCCGGCGCAACGGCTTCATCTCCTTCATCAGCGGCGTCTCGGTGCTGGGAATCGCGCTCGGCGTGGCGGCGCTGATCATCGTGCTCAGCGTGATGAACGGCTTCCAGAAGGAGGTGCGCAACCGCATGCTCAGCGTGATCTCGCACGTCGAGATCTTCGACGCCGGCGGCAACGCGCTGCCCGACTGGCAAGCCACGGCCGCCCGGGCCCGCAGCCACCCGCAGGTGGTCGGTGCCGCCCCCTTCGTTGCGGCGCAGGCCCTCGTGGGTCGCGGCGACGAGCTGCGAGGCGCCGTGATCCGCGGCATCGAGCCGGGGGCGGAAGCCACGGTGACCGACCTTGCGCGCCAGCTTCGCGACGGCCCCCTGGCGCGCCTGCAGCCGGGGGCGTGGAACATCGTGCTGGGCGGCGAGCTGGCGCGCCTGCTGGGTGTTCGCGTGGGCGACAAGGTCACCGTCGTCGCCCCAGGCGGGCAGGTGACGCCGGCCGGCGTCGTGCCGCGGCTCAAGCAGTTCACCCTCGCCGGCACCTTCGATGCCGGGCACTACGAGTACGACAGCGCGCTGGCGCTGATCCACGTCGACGACGCGGCGCGCCTGTTCCGCGTCGAAGGCCCGACGGGCGTGCAGCTGCGGCTGGCCGACGTGCACCAGGCGCGCGCAGTGGCGGCCGAGCTGACGGTGTCGCTCGGCGGCACGGTCATCGTGCGCGACTGGACGCGCACCAACCGCAACTGGTTCGACGCCGTGCAGATCGAGAAGCGGCTGATGTTCATCATCCTCACGCTGATCGTCGCGGTGGCGGCGTTCAACCTCGTGAGCACCCTGGTGATGACGGTCACCGACAAGCGCGCCGACATCGCCATCCTGCGCACGCTGGGCGCGAGCCCGCGCTCGATCATGGCGATCTTCGTCGTCCAGGGGGCGGCGGCGGGCGTGATCGGCACGCTCTCGGGCGTGGGCCTCGGGCTGCTGGTGGCCTTCAACATCGACGTCATCGTCCCGGCGATCGAGCGCGTGCTGGGCGTGGCCTTCCTGCCCGGCAACATCTACGTCATCAGCCGGATGCCCAGCGAGCCCCTGGCCTCCGACATTCTTCCGATCGCGCTCATCTCGCTGGCGCTGGCCTTGCTCGCCACGCTCTACCCGAGCTGGCGCGCCAGCCGCGTCGAACCCGCCGAGGCGCTGCGCCATGAGTGACCCTGGCGCTTCCCCGGTGCTGCGCGCCGTCGAACTGCACCGGCGTTTCCGCGAAGGCAGCGGGCCCGACGCGCTGGACGTCACGGTGCTGCGCGGCGTCAGCCTGGAGGTCCGCGCCGGCGAGACGCTGGCGGTCGTCGGCGCCTCAGGCTCCGGCAAGAGCACGCTGCTGCACCTGCTGGGCGGGCTGGACGCGCCCACCTCCGGCCGCGTGGAGCTGATGGGCCGGGACTTCGCGCCGATGAGCCCGGCCGAGCAGGGCCGCTGGCGCAACCTGCACCTGGGCTTCGTCTACCAGTTCCACCACCTGCTGCCGGAGTTCAGCGCGCTGGACAACGTGGCGATGCCCCTGCGCATCCGGCGCGAGAGCGTGGTCGTCGCCCGCGATGCCGCTGCCGCGATGCTGGCGCGCGTGGGCCTGGCCGCGCGCACGCGCCACCACCCGGCGCAGCTCTCGGGCGGCGAGCGCCAGCGCGTGGCGATCGCCCGCGCGCTCGTCACCGCCCCGGCCTGCGTGCTGGCCGACGAGCCCACGGGCAACCTCGACCGGGCGACGGCCGACGGCGTGTTCGCGTTGATGATGGAACTCGCCCGGGAGCGTGGCACCGCTTTCGTCGTGGTGACCCACGACGCCGCGCTGGCGGACCGCTGCGACCGCCGCATCACCCTGGGGGCGTGATTCGGCTGCGGTCTCCCTAGAATCCGAGGGTGCCGCTCAGCCACCTCACGAACGCCGACCTCCATTCACACTCCGACGTCTCGGACGGCACCCTGTCTCCCGAGAACCTGGCGCGGCGGGCCAGCGCGGCGGGCGTCGAGCTCTGGGCACTCACCGACCACGACGAGCTCGGCGGCCAGCGCCGCGCCCGCGAGGCGGCGCTGGACCTGGGCCTGCAGTGGCTCGGCGGCGTCGAGATCTCGGTCACCTTCGCCGGCGAGACGGTGCACATCGTCGGCCTCGGGATCGACCCCGACGACAAGCAGCTCAACGCCGGCCTGGCCGCCACCCGGGGCGGCCGGCGCGAGCGGGCTCGCGCGATGGCCGACGACCTTGCCCGCCGGGCCGGCATCCCCGGCGCGTTCGAGGGCGCGCTGCGATACGCGGGCAACCCCGACCTCGTCTCGCGCACCCACTTCGCGCGCTTCCTGGTGGACAGCGGCGTCTGCAGCGACACCTACGAGGTCTTCCGCCGCTTCCTCACCGAGGGCAAGCCCGGCTACGTGCCGCACCGCTGGGCCGGGCTGGGCGAGGCCGTGCGCTGGATCACCGGCGCCGGCGGCGTGGCGGTCATCGCCCACCCGGCGCGCTACCGCTTCAGCCCGACCGCCGAGTACGCCCTGTTCACCGAGTTCATCGCCCACGGCGGCCGCGGCGTGGAGGTCGTGACCGGCAGCCACAGCCTGCCCGAGCAGGCGCGCTACGCCGACACCGCGCTCGAGTTCGGACTGTTCGCCTCGCGAGGCAGCGACTTCCACTCGCCCGACGAGAGCCGCATCGACCTCGGCGCCCTGCCCGACCTGCCGGGCAAGGTCCGACCGGTCTGGGAGGCGCTGGGCACGCGCGTCGAAGGGCCCGGGCGGCGCTGAGCCCCGGTCGGGCGTCCCGCTCAGACGCCTCGCTCAGACGTTCAGCAGGTGCTGCCGGTAGTGCAGCAGTTCGTCGATCGACTCGTGGATGTCGGCCAGCGCGGTGTGGGCCTGCTTCTTGGTGAAACCCTCCATCGCCTGCGGCTTCCAGCGACGCGCCAATTCCTTGAGGGTGCTGACGTCGAGGTTCCGATAGTGGAAGAAGGCCTCCAGCCGCGGCATGTAGTTGGCGAGGAAGCGGCGGTCCTGGCAGATGCTGTTGCCGCACATCGGGCTCTTGCCCTTGGGCACGAAGCGCTCGAGAAAGGCGATCACGGCCGCCTCGGCCGCCGCCTCGTCGACGGCGGAGGCCTTGACGCGGTCGATCAGGCCGCTGCGGCCGTGGGTGCCCTTGTTCCACGCGTCCATCGCGTCGAGCGCGGCGTCACTCTGGTGCACGGCGAACACCGGTCCCTCGACCCGCACCGCGAGCTGCGGGTCGGTGACGACGACGGCAATCTCGATGATGCGGTCTCGCCCGGGGAGAAGGCCGGTCATCTCGAGGTCGATCCAGACCAGGTTCTGGTCGCTCGCGGCGAGGGTCGTGTCGCTCATGGGGGCAAGGGGGCAGGCGAAACGCCGATTCTCGCCCAAGCCTACACTTGGGCCCGATGCAGCCCGCACTCGTGACCTGGACCTTCGCCGCCGTGCTGTTGGCGTCGATGTTCACCCGCTTGTGGCTGGCGACGCGCCAGATGCGTCACGTCGCCCACCACCGTGACCTCGTACCCGCCGCGTTCGCAGGCACCGTCAAGCCCGAGGCACATCGCAAGGCGGCCGACTACACGCTCGCCAAGGGGCGCCTGTCGCTGCTGTCGATGGCCTTCGGCGCAGCGGTGCTCGTGGGGTGGACGCTGCTCGGCGGGCTCGACGCGCTCAACGGCGCCCTGCGCGACACGCTCCAGCCGCGCTGGGGCGACATGGCCTACCAGCTGGCGCTGCTGGCCGCGTTCACCGTGATCTCGGGGCTGATCGACCTGCCCTTCGAGTGGTACTCGACCTTCCGCGTCGAGCAGCGCTTCGGCTTCAACCGCATGACCACGCGCCTGTGGATCGCGGACAACCTCAAGGGCGCGCTGGTCGGCGCCCTGATCGGCCTGCCCCTGGCCGCGCTGGTGCTGTGGATCATGGCCTCTTCGGGCGGCCTGTGGTGGATCTGGGCCTGGGTCGCCTGGGTGGCCTTCAACCTGCTGCTGCTGGTCATCTACCCCACGCTGATCGCCCCCATCTTCAACAAGTTCCAGCCGCTGGCCGACGAGTCGCTGGAAGGGCGCGTGCAGGCGCTGATGGCGCGCTGCGGCTTCGCCGCCAAGGGCCTGTTCGTGATGGACGGCAGCCGTCGCTCGGCCCACGCCAACGCCTACTTCACCGGGCTGGGCGCCAGCAAGCGCGTGGTGTTCTTCGACACGCTGCTCAGCCGGCTAGACCCTGAGGAGGTGGAGGCGGTGCTCGCCCACGAGCTCGGCCACTTCAGGCGTCGGCATGTCATCAAGCGCATGGTCACGATCTTCGGCATCAGCCTGGCGGGCCTGGCACTCCTGGGCTGGCTGGCCGGCCAGAGCGGCTTCTACGCCGGCCTGGGCGTGCAGCCCAACCTGTCGGCGCCCAACGATGCGCTGGCGCTGCTGCTGTTCATGCTCGCGCTGCCGCCGTTCGCCTTCTTCGTCTCGCCGCTGATGGCTGCCGTCTCGCGCCGTCACGAGTTCGAGGCCGATGCCTACGCCTGCGCCCAGGCCGACGGACGAGCGCTCGCCAGCGCGCTGCTCAAGCTGCACGAGGACAACGCGGCCACGCTGACGCCGGACCCGCTGTACGTGCGCTTCTACTACTCGCACCCGCCCGCCTCCGAACGGCTGGCGGCCCTTCCCGCCCCTTCGCGAACCGCTGCCGCCTGACGCCATGGACGACCTCGAGCACCGCCACTGCCAGCCCCTGGAAGGCCACGCCCCGATGAGCGCGGCCGAGATCGACCGCCACCTCGCGGCCGTGCCAGGCTGGGCGCTGGTCGATGGCGCGATCCAGAAGCGCTACGACTTCCCGGACTTCCACCGCACCATGGCCTTCGTGAATGCGCTGGCCTGGATCGCCCACGTCGAGGATCATCATCCCGACCTCGCGGTCGGCTACAGCCGCTGCACGGTGCGCTTCAACACGCACGCGGTGGGCGGCATCTCGATCAACGACTTCATCTGCGCGGCCAAGGTCGACGCACTGCTGGCTTGAACGTGGTCGACGCGACGCGGGCCGGGCTCGTCGTCGCCGCCCACGGCCGCCACGCCATCGTCGAGACGGCCGACGGCACGCGGCTGCTGTGCCACCCGCGCGGAAAGCGCAGCGAGCTGGTGGTCGGCGACCACGTGCGCTGGCAGCCCGCGGGTGACGAGGGCGTGATCGAGAAGCTGGAGCAGCGGCGCAACCTGCTGTTCCGCCAGGACGAGTGGCGCACCAAGTCCTTCGCCGCCAACCTCGACCAGCTGCTGGTGCTGGTGGCCAGCGAGCCCGTGTTCAGCGAGTCGCAGCTCACGCGCGCGCTGGTCGCTGCCGCCGACGCCGGCATCCCGGCACGCATCGGCCTCAACAAGATCGACCTGCCGGGCACCGCAGCGGCTCGCGAGCGTCTCGCCCCGTACCGGCGCATGGGCTGCGAGGTGGTGGAGCTGGCGCTGAAGTCGGCCCCGGAAGCCTCGCGCGACGCCCTCGCCCCCTGGCTCGCGGGGCGAACGACCCTGGTGCTGGGACCGAGCGGCGCCGGCAAGAGCACCCTGATCAACCTGCTCGTGCCGGCCGCGGAGGCGCAGGTGGGCGAGATCTCGCAGGCCCTCAACAGCGGCCGTCACACCACCACCAGCACCCGCTGGTACTGGCTCGACGCATCACGGCACGGCGCGCTGATCGACTCGCCCGGGTTCCAGGAGTTCGGACTGCAGCACCTCGCCGCGGAACGACTCGCGACACTCATGCCCGACCTCGCCGCGGCCTGCGGGCACTGCCGATTCCACAACTGCACGCACCTGCGCGAACCGGGCTGCGGCGTGCGCGAGGCCCTCGCGCGCGGCGAGATCTCGGAGTCACGCTACCGCATCTACGGCGAACTGCACGAGGAGCTCTCGCGCCGCCGGTGGTGACGGCGCCCGGGCCGCGCGACCCGGCGATCAGCCCAGCACGTTGGCCAGGGTCAGCAGCGCGACCAGGAGCATCCAGAGCACCACGGAGCGCCAGACCAGGCCAACGACGCTCTGCAGATGCGCGGCCTGCGGAGGCACCCCGCCGGTCGAGCCCGATGCGTCTGCCAGGCCAGGCTCGGCGCCGACCGTGAAGGTCTTGGAACGGTCGGGCGTGACGCCGGGCGCTGCATGCCCACCGAGCTGGACACCCATCGCGCCGGCGGCAGCCGCCAGGATGATCCCTTCGTTCGGGTTCAGCCAGAGCCCGGCATCGCGGCGCCAACCGTTCACCGCCTCCTCGAAGTTGCCGACCACCGCGAAGCCTGCAGCGGTCAACCGCGAAGGGACGTGGTCGACCAGCGAGAAGAGGCGCCGGGACAACTCGAGCAGCGCGTCGTTCTGCGGCGCGTCGAGCGTGCGCTGCCGGTAGCCCCAGTAGCGGCTGCTGAACTCGGCCATGCGATAGAGCACCGCGCCGACCGGGCCGAGCCCCAGCGCCGAGAGCACGACGAACCAGAAGAAGACGCCGAAGACGTGGCGGTGCGCCGCCAGCAGGGCGTGCTCGAGCACGTGCCGGAGTACCTCGGTGCGGGGCAGCTCGCTGGCGTCCAGGTGCCGCCAATCGCGCAGCAGCTGTCGCGCGCGGTCCTCGTCGCCACGGTCCAGGGCATCGCGGATGTCGGTGAAGTAATGGCTGAACTGGCGGAAACCCAGCGTCAGGTAGAGCAGCAGGACATCGAAGGCGAGCGCCAGCAGCAGGCTGACCTGCGATACCGCGAGGTAGATCGCGCCGACGACGACCGCCGGCCCGAGCACCGACACGCCCCAGACCACCCAGCGGTGGTGCGAGCGGCCGGCGTCGAAGTTGCGGCCGGTCCAGCGCACCCAGGCCACGAGCTGCTCGTGCACCCAGTTCTCGCGCGGCAGCGGCTTGAGCTGTTCGAGCAGCAGCGCGAGGAGAACGGCGAAGAAGCTCATCGGCCGCAGATCATAGCGAGCCTCGCGGCCCTGCCGACCCGGGCGCACCCGGTGTTCAACGCTGCAGGAAGTGGTAGAGGTTGCGCAGCATCGCGGCAGTGGCTCCCCAGATGAAGTACTCGCGGCCGCCACCGCCGGGCGTCGGACCGCGCCAGGGCATCGAAAGGAACTGCCGGGCACCGCCGTCCCAATGAAAGACGTGCCGCCGGTGATGGGCCGGCGTCATCAGGAACGCAAGCGGAACCTCGAAGGCCTCCGCCACTTCGCCAGGGTCGGGCACGAGATCGAACGGCGGCTTGACCAGGCCAACCACCGGGGTGACGACGTAATGCGTGACCGTCGTGTAGGTCGGCAGGTGCCCGATCACTTCCACGCGTTCGGGCGCGAGACCGACTTCCTCCGCGGCTTCGCGCAGCGCCGCCGCGGCCGGGTCGGCGTCGGCCGCCTCGATGCGTCCGCCCGGGAAACTCACCTGCCCGGCATGGTCGCGCAGGTGCTCGGTGCGCCGCGTCAGCAGGACGTGCAGTCCGTCGTCGCGCTCGACCAAGGGCACCAGCACGGCGGCCGGCCGCGGTTCGCGACCGGCACGCACGCCGCCGTCGCCAGGCAGTGGTGGCTCCCAGGGCTCGATGCGGGCGAATCGCTCACGCAGCGCCGCTGGCTGCAGCAGCTCGCCGGGCAGCGGCGGCAGGTGCGCGTCGACGCCGGCCACGGGGACGGCGCGGGGATCGAGGATGCGAGGCGGATTCACCACGTCGGACGGGGGACGAGGCCGGAAAAGAAAATGGCGCCGTCCGGGAGGACGAGCGCCATCGGCTGGGCAGGCACGTCGCGCGGGAAGACCCGACGTGCCGTCTGCATCGGAATCAGGCCAGCTTTTCCTTGATGCGGGCCGACTTGCCGCTGCGCTGGCGCAGGAAGTAGAGCTTGGCGCGACGGACATCGCCGCGACGCTTGACCTCGATGCTGGCGATCAGCGGGCTGTAGGTCTGGAACGTGCGCTCCACACCTTCGCCGCTGGAGATCTTGCGGACGATGAAGCTGCTGTTCAGGCCACGGTTGCGCTTGGCGATCACGACACCTTCGTAGGCCTGCACGCGCTTGCGGTTACCTTCGACGACGTTGACGCTGACGATCACCGTGTCGCCGGGGGCGAATGCGGGGATCTTGCGGTCCAGGCGAGCAATCTCTTCCTGCTCGAGGGTGGCGATGAGGTTCACGGTTTCTCCAATGCGATCTTGCCGGCATGGTGTAGGTGGTGGACCGGGCCCAGCTGTCGCGGCTGCAGGGGCAGCAGCGCAACCAGCATCATTCGGGGGCCCGGTGCGGGCGCGAGACGCGCCTGCGTTGCAGCCGGCAGAGGATCGAAAAGCCAAACATTATAGCTCGAGCGACGCGAGCCAGCGCTCGTCGCTCGGGCTGAGCCTGCCCTCGGCACGGGCGGCAGCAATCAGGTCGGGACGGCGGCGCGCCGTCAGCTCGAGCGAGCGCTCGCGCCGCCAGCGCGCAATCGCGGCGTGGTGGCCCGACAGCAGCACCGCCGGCACTGCCGCCTCGCCCTCGGGCAGCACGAGCCGCTCGGGGCGGCTGTAGCTGGGGCCTTCCAGCAGTCCGTCGGAGAAGCTGTCGAGCTGGTGCGAGGGCTCGGTCAGCACGCCCTCCTTCAGGCGCGCCACTGCGTCGAGCAGCGCCAGCGCCGGGATCTCGCCGCCCGACAGCACGAAGTCGCCCAGGCTCAGCTCCAGCGTCACGTGGCGGTCGATGAAGCGCTGGTCGACGCCCTCGTAGCGCCCGCACACCAGCACGGCCCCGGGCCCGTCGGCCAGCTCGGTGACCAGGGCCTGGTCGATGCGGCGGCCGGTGGGCGTGAAGTGCACGACGGCTGCGCCGCGGCCGCGCTCGGCGGCGATCGCGTCCAGCGCCCGGATCAGCGGCTCGGCCAGCATCACCATGCCGGGCCCGCCGCCGTAGGGGCGATCGTCGACGCGGCGGTAGGCATCGTCGGCGAAGTCGCGCAGCTGCCACAGGCGCACGTCCACCGGACCGCCGGCCGCGAAGGCACGGCGCGTGACGCCGCTGGCGAGGTGGGGCCCGAAGAGCTCGGGGAACAGCGTGACGATGTCGAAGCGCATGCCGCGCGGACTACTGGTAGTCGGCACCCCAGTCGACGCGGATCCTCCGTCCCGGCAGGTCGACGCCGTCGACGTAGGCGTCGACGAAGGGAATCAGAATCTCGTCGGCGTCGGCCTGGGCCGGCTGGATGCGCAGCACGCTGTGCGGCCCGGTCTCGATCAGGCCCACGACGCGGCCGAGTTCGCGCTGCTCGCGGTCGACGACCTGCAGGCCGATCAGGTCGACCCAGTAGAACTCGCCCTCCCCGGGCGTCGGGAAGCTGGAACGCGAGACCAGTACGCGCGAACCGGTCAGCGCCTGCGCATGGTCGCGATCGGTGAGTTCGTCGATGGTCGCGACGACCAGGTCACCCTGCTCCCGCGCCTGGGCAACCCGCAGCAGGCGCGGGTAGGCGACGGCGGGTGCCCCGGGTGGTCGCGGCGGCGCATCGGGCAAGGCATCGAGGTACCAGCGCTTGGTGGAGAACAGCGCCTGCGGATCGGCCGAGAACGGCTTGACCTTGATGCCGCCGCGCACGCCCCACGCGCCGACGACGCGGCCGACCTCGACGACGTCGGGCGGCAGCACGGCGGCCTCGCCGGGCTGAAACGACACCGGCGCCTGCGAAGGCGCCGGTCGGGTGGGACGAGTCACCCCAGGAAGGCCGTCAGGCGGCGGCCTTCTGCGCCTGGGCCACCAGACGTGCGACGGTGTCGGACATCTGCGCGCCGACGCCGGTCCAGTAGTTCAGGCGGTCGAACGCGACGCGCAGGGGCTGTTCGCCGCCCGCGGCCACCGGGTTGTAGAAGCCCACGCGCTCGATGAAGCGGCCGTCGCGGCGATTGCGGCCGTCGGCGACCACGATGTTGTAGAAGGGGCGCTTCTTGGCGCCGCCACGAGCCAGTCGGATCACGACCATGTCGAAATTTCCTCTCGTACTGAGCAGCGAGCACCGCACCAGGAGACACGCAGGGCAGCGTCATCGCGAGTCGCGAGGCGTGTCCTACCCCTTGCCGGGCGGGCACACGCTTCGCGTGGGACTTCGGTTCCGTAGATACTTGCCCCGCAGGGCCGGCGCCGAAAACCGCGCATTATAGACTGGCGACATCGCCTAGATCATCGGCCTCGCGACCCGACATGACCGAACCCGCACTCCTGATCCGCCCGAGCACCGACGCCGACATCCCGGCCGTCGCTGCCATCTACGCCCACCACGTGCTGCACGGCACCGGCACCTTCGAGCTCGAGCCGCCCGACGAGACGGAGATGACGCGGCGGCGCGCCGATGTCCTGGCCAAGGGCCTGCCGTGGCTGGTGGCCGTGCGCGGCGGTCAGGTGCTGGGCTACGCCTACGCAAACCACTTCCGCCCGCGGCGCGCTTATCGCTTCTGCCTCGAGGACTCCATCTACCTCGCCCCCGAGGCGTGCGGCCAGGGCATCGGCAAGCTGCTGCTGGCCGAACTGCTGGCGCGCTGCGAGGCGCTCGGCGCGCGGCAGATGCTGGCGGTCATCGGCGATTCGGTCAACGCCGGCTCGATCGGCGTGCACCGCGCGCTCGGCTTCGAGCACACCGGCATCCTGAAGTCCTCGGGCTGGAAGTTCGACCGCTGGCTCGACGTGGTGCTCATGCAACGGGCCCTCGGGCCCGGCGACAGCGGGCCGCCGCAGGAGACCCACGCATGACCCCCGGAGTCCCGACGGCGGCCGCCGCCGAGCACTACCGCTCGAAGACGCTGGCGACCTGGCTGGCGGTGATCGGCGGCACGCTGGGGCTTCACCGCTTCTACCTGTACGGCCTGCGCGACCCGCTGGGCTGGCTGCATCCGCTGCCGACCTTCCTGGGCGTGCTGGGCGTGCACCGCATGTCGACGCTGGGCCAGGACGACCGGCTGGCGTGGGTGCTGATCCCGCTGCTGGGCCTGATGGTGACGGTGGCGATGGCGTCGGCGCTGGTCTACGGCCTCACGCCCGACGAGAAATGGGATGCCCGTCACAACCCCGGTTCGCCCGGCACGTCGACCCGATGGGGGCCTGTGCTGGGCGTGATCCTGGCGCTGATGCTGGGTGCGGGCGTGATGACGGGCACCATCGCCTTCGGCGGCCAGAAGTTCTTCGAGTGGCAGCTGGAGTCGGAGCAGCGCGCGGGCGGCTGAGACCCCTGCGTGCCGCGCGACGATCAGAACAGCAGCATGCTCAGGCCATAGGCCAGGGCGGCGATGGATGCGCTCGCAGGGATGGTGAAGACCCACGCCAGCAGGATGCGGTGCGCCAGGCCCCAGCGCACCGCCGAGGCGCTGCGCACCGAGCCGACACCGAAGATGGCGCCCGTGATCGTGTGGGTGGTGGACACGGGGATGCCCAGGCCGGTGGCGAGAAAGAGGGTGACGGCGCCGCCGGTCTCGGCACAGAAGCCGCCCACCGGCTTGAGCTTGGTGATGCGCTGGCCCATGGTCTTGACGATGCGCCATCCGCCGAACAGCGTGCCCAGCCCGATGGCGATGTAGCACGACCAGATCACCCAGGCCGGCGGCATCGAGGCCGTGGCGCTGGTGTATCCCGAGGCGATGAGCAGCAGCCAGATGATGCCGATCGTCTTCTGCGCGTCGTTGCCGCCGTGGCCGAGCGAGTACAGGCCCGCCGACACCAGCTGCAGCCGCCGGAACAGGTTGTCCACCCGCAGCGGCGAGGTGCGCCGGAACACCCACGCCACGATCACCATCAGCAGCGAGCCGAAGAGGAAACCCAGCGCAGGCGAGACGAGGATGAAGGCGACCGTCTTCAGCAGCCCGGCCGCGATCAGCGGGCCGCTGCCGGCCTTGGCCATCGTGGCGCCGACGATGCCGCCGATGAGCGCGTGCGAGCTGCTCGAAGGGATGCCGTACCACCAGGTGATGACGTTCCAGGCGATGGCGCCGATCAGCGCGCCGAAGACCACGTGCTGGTCGACGACACCCGGCTCGACGATGCCCTTGCCCACCGTGGCGGCGACCTTGAGCTGGAAGACGAAGATCGCCACCACGTTGAAGAAGGCCGCGAAGGCGACCGCCTGCTGCGGCTTGAGCACGCCGGTGGAGACGACGGTGGCGATCGAGTTCGCCGCGTCGTGGAAGCCGTTCATGAAGTCGAACACCAGCGCCAGCAGCACCAGCATGGCCACGACCCAGAAGGCGGTCTGGACGGTTTCCATCGCCGCCCCGGCTCAGGAGTTCTCGAGAACGATGCCCTCGACGAGGTTCGCGACGTCCTCGCAGCGGTCGGAGATCGATTCGAGGTGCTCGTACACCGCCTTGAGCTTGATGAGCTCGCGGATGTCGGGCTCCTCGCGGAACAGCCGCGACATCGCGCTGCGCATCACCCGGTCGGCGTCGGACTCGAGGCGGTCGATCTCCTCGCAGGTCTTGATCGCCGACTCGGCGACCGCGGCGTCCTTCAGCCGCGGCAGCAGCGTCACCACGTGGCGCACGCGCTCGCAGCAGCGCACCGAGATCTCGCCCAGGCGCAGCACGTCGTCGCCGATGCGCTGCAGGTCGTACAGCGACATCACCTCGCTGGTGTCCTGCAGCAGGTCGAGGATGTCGTCCATGGCGTTGATCAGGCCGTGGATCTGCTCGCGGTCGATCGGCGTGATGAAGGTGCGGTGCAGCGCGCGCTGCACCTCGGCGGTGATCTTGTCGGCGGCACGCTCGGCGGCGTCGACCTCCGAGGCGTGCTTCGTGCGCTGCTCGGGGTCGTTGTAGTGGCGCACCATGGCCAGGAAGGACTGCCCGCCCGCGGCGATGCAGTCGCCATGGGCGTTGAACAGCTCGAAGAAATTGCCTTCGCGAGGCAGCAGCTTGCCGAAGACCATCTTGACCCCACTCATCGGACCGTCTTTCATCAAACGGTCACGGATTCATTGTAGGCGGGTCAGTCGGGCAGCTTTTCGATGCGCTGCCCGGCGGCGGCGCGGCGCCGCGGCTCGAGTTCGCCCAGGCCGTCGACGACCAGCCCCGGCGCCACTTCGAGCAGGGGCTCGAGCACGAAGGCGCGCTGGTGCAGCCGGGGGTGCGGTAGCGTGAGTTCCGGCGTCTCGATGATGGTGTCGCCGTGCAGCAGCAGGTCGAGGTCCAGCGTGCGCGGGGCGTTGCGCACGCTGCGCTGCCGGCCGTGCGCCTGTTCGATGGCGAGCAGCGCGCGCAGCAACTCGAACGGTGACAGCGCGGTCTCGACCCCGGCCACGGCATTGACGTAGTCGGGGCCACCGGCATCCACCGGCGCGGTGCGATAGAGCGACGAGCGCCGCAGCAGTCGCGTCTGCGGCAGGGCGGCGATCTCGGCCAGGGCCTCCTCGACGGACCGCCTCGGGTCGCCGAGGTTGGCGCCGAGGCCGATGAATGCGCGCTGGCGACTCACGACGACGCCGGTTCGGCCGGCGAACCACCACCCGCTGGCTTGCGTCGGCGGCGGCGGCGCTTGCGTGCCGGCGCATCGCCAGCCGGCGCCGTGGCGTCGTCGGCGTCGCCGGCGTCGCCGGCTGCGGCCTCGGGTGAGGCAGATCCGCCCGGCGCCGGAGCCCGCGCGGCCGGCACACGCCGCACCTGCGGCGTCGGCTTGACGGCCTGCAGCAGCGCCTCGCGCTCGTCGTCGTCGCCGAGGTGATAGTCCTCCCACCAGTCGGCCAGCTCGACCGGCACCTCGCCGACGTCGGCGCGCAGGCGCAGGAAGTCGTAACTCGCGCGGAATCGGGGCTGGGCCACCAGAGACGCGGCGGAACTGGCGGTGCGACGCTCGAATCGCGGCTGCATCGACCAGATCTCGCGCATGTCGGTGGCGAGGCGGCCGCGCCCGGAGATGTCCCCGATGCGGGCGTCGAACACCGCGTCGACGGCCTCCTGCAGCGCCGGATAAGCCGACTCGCCCTGCGCACGCAACGCCGACCAGCGCTCCTGCACGTCGTGCCAGAGCATGCAGGCCAGCAGGAAGCTCGGCGCCACCGAACGGCCGTCGGCGACGCGGCGGTCGGTGTCCTCGAAGGCCAGCCGCACGAAGGCCTCCCGGTGCGGGTTCGCTCTCGCCGGATGCAGCACGGCCTCGAGCGCCGGGAACACGCCGCGGTCGAGGCCGTGGCGGCGGATCTCGTCGACGCTCGCCACCGCATGCCCGGTCTGCAGCAGCTTGATCATCTCGTCGAACAGCCGCGAAGCCGGCACGTTGGCCAGCAGGGGCAGCATCTGGCGGATCGGCGACAGCGTCGCCGGCTCGATCGTGAAGCCGAGCTTGGCGGCGAAGCGCACCACCCGGATGATGCGCACCGGGTCCTCGCGGTAGCGGGTGGCCGCGTCGCCGATCATCCGCAGGGTGCGGGCTCGGGCGTCGGCCAGGCCGCCGTGGTAGTCGACCACGGTCTGCGTCACCGGGTCGTAGTACATCGCATTGACGGTGAAGTCGCGCCGCGCCGCATCCTCGACCTGCGGCCCCCAGACGTTGTCGCGCAGGACGCGGCCGCTGGCGTCGACGACGTGCTGCTTGTCGGCGATCTCGTGCTTGGACGTCCTCTCGTTGCCTGCCACCTGCTCGGCCGCGCTGGCGTCGAGGTAGGCGCGGAAGGTCGAGACTTCGATCACCTCGTGGTCTCGACCGCGTCCGAACACCACGTGCACCAGGCGGAAGCGCCGGCCGATCACGAAGGCGCGTCGGAACAGCGCCTTGACCTGCTCGGGCGTGGCGTCGGTGGCGACGTCGAAGTCCTTGGGGCGCAGACCGACGAGCAGGTCGCGCACGGCGCCGCCGACGATGTAGGCCTCGTAGCCGGCGTCCTTGAGCGTGCGCACGACGCGCACGGCGTTGTCGTCGAGAAGGCCGGGGTCGATGCGATGGTCGGCCGCGGCGATCTCGACGCGCTGGCCGAGCGGGATCGCGGGCACGGCCGGAGGCGCCGCCTCGCGCTCGGACTTTCGTAGCAGACGGTCGATGAGCTTGCGGATCATTCGAAGAGTCGCAGGATGGGCCAGCCGCGCTCGAGCGCGAAGCGCTCCAGCCCGGGCCCCGGATTGGTGGCCACGGGATGGCTGACGCGCTCGAGGAGCGGCAGGTCGTTCGTGGAATCGCTGTAGAACCAGGTGCGCTCGAAGGCGCCCATGTCGTGGCCGAGCGCCGCGAGCCAGTGGGCGACGCGCTCGATCTTGCCCTCGCGGAACGAGGGGACGCCGCGGATCGCGCCGGTGACCCGGCCCTGAGGGTCGCGGTCGAGCTCGGTGGCGATCAGATGCTCGACCCCGAACAGCGTGGCGATCGGGCGCGTGACGACCTCGTTGGTGGCGGTCACGATGGCCACCAGGTCGCCGGCGTCGAGGTGCCGCCGCACCAGTTCGAGCGCGCGGGCATGGAGTGTCGGAACGATCACCTCGTCGAGGAAACGCCGCTGCGCCTGCGCGAACTCCGAGGGCGGGCGCTCGCGCCACGCCGAGGTGGCGAAGTCGACGTAGGCCTGCATGTCGAGCGTGCCGTCGAGGTAGTCGCGGTAGAAGCCGTCGTTGCGGCGGCGGAAGTGCTCGCCGTCGGCCCAGCCGAGCTGCACCATGAATTCGCCGAAGGCGTGGTCGGAGTCGCCGGGCAGCAGGGTGCCATCCAGGTCGAAGAGGGCCAGGGTCGTCATCGTCAGGAGGTTTCGGGGATCGCGGGAAGGCCTTCCTCGGCCAGCATCGCGCGCAGCAGCGGCACCGTCACCGCCCGGCCGCGCGCCATCGCGAACTCGTCGAGACGGTCCAGCACCGTCATCAGGTACTTCAGGTCGCGGGGAAACCGGGTCAGCAGGTAGGCCATCACCTCGTCGGCCAGGAAGATGCCACGGCGATCGGCCTCACGGCGCAGCGCGGCGCGGGTCTCGGCATCGCCCAGGGGCTGCAGCGCGAACACGTGGCCCCAGCCCAGGCGCGTGCGCAGGTCGTCGCGCAGGGGAAGGTCCACCGGGGGAAGGGTCCCTGCGGCGACGAAAGGCACGCCGTGCGCGGTGGACTCGACGAACAGCGCGAAGGCCGCGTGCTGAGACGGGGCGTCGAGCCGGTCGACGTCGTCCACCAGCACCGCCGCCCACCCGGGCCTGAACTCCCAGGGCGGCGGGTCCCCGGCCTCGAACCAGCCGCTTCCCTGCCCTGCGACCTGGCGCGCCTGCACGAGCGCGCGCAGAAGATGCGTCTTGCCCGTGCCGGCAGGCCCCCAGAGGTAGATCGGCGCGGCACCGGCCCCGATCGAACGAAGGTGGGCGACCGCCGCCTCGTTGGCGCCGGGCACGTAGCTCTGGAAGGTCGCCAGCGGCTCGGGACCGAGGGCCAGGGGCAGCTGCCGCATGGGTCGCTCGTCGCTCATCGCCACTCAGAGCCCGAGAGGCATTTGATTTGCGCCGCCGGCTGTGCTTCGCGCGGCTGACACGGCGATGCAAGCGCCGCGAAGCGAGTCGCCGGCGCGTGAAGTGCCATCTGGGAC
>JBILNT010000173.1:0-7353 GCA_044374875.1 Rubrivivax sp. | reverse complement strand
GGCCTGCTGGCGCTGTGGCTGCGCTACGTGGGCCCCGACACCACGCTGTCGTTCGAGATCATGCTCGACATCCTGCTCATCGTGGTCATCGGCGGCATGGGCACGCTCTACGGGGCAGTGATCGGCTCGGTGCTGTTCGTCGTCGCGCAGAACTACCTGCAGGACCTGCTGCGCGTCGGGGCCGGGGTGCTCGAGGGCGTGCCGGTCCTGGGTGCCGTGGTCAACCCCGACCGCTGGCTGCTGTGGCTGGGGGTGCTGTTCGTGCTGTCGGTCTACCACTTCCCGACCGGCATCGTCGGCCGGCTGCGCGCGATGGCGCTGAGGGTAGTCCAGTGAGCCACGGGCCGACCTCCCACTACCTGGCCTGCGAGGGCCGCGAGATCCACTACACCGAGTGGGGCGCTGGCCACGACGAGGTCGTGATCGCCTGGCACGGACTGGCGCGCACCGGGCGCGACATGGACCCTGTCGCCGAGGTGCTGGCCCAGCGCTGGCGAGTGATCTGCCCCGACACCCTCGGCCGCGGCTTCAGCCAGTGGAGCCCCGAGCCGGCGGCCGAGTACTGCCTGGCGTTCTACGAGAAGCTGGCGGTCGCGCTGCTGGACCAGCTGGGCATCCGCGAATGCCTGTGGCTGGGCACCTCGATGGGCGGCGCGATCGGCCTGCGGGCCGCCGACGGTGCCTTGCGGGGGCGGATCCGCCGCCTGGTGCTCAACGACATCGGCCCTCAGCTGGCCGAGCCGGCGGTGCAGCGCATCCGCAGCTACGCCGGCAGCCCGCCGGCCTTCGCCACGCTGGGTGAGCTCGAAGGCTTCTTCCGCAGTGTCTACGCGCCCTACGGCTGGCTGCCCGATGCGCAGTGGCGGCACCTCACCGAGACCTCGGCGCGCCGCCTGCCCGACGGCCGCTGGACGCCGCACTACGACCCGGCGATGGTGCAGCAGTTCACGCACCACCCCGACGACTACCTGCAATGGGACGCCTGGGACCGCCTCGACATCCCGGTGCTGTGCCTGCGCGGCGAGCACTCCGACCTGCTGCTGCCCGAGACCGCCGAGGCGATGCGCACGCGCGGCCCGCGCGCGGTGGTGGCCACCATCCCGGGCTGCGGACACGCGCCAGCGCTGAACACCGAGGCGCAGATCGGCCTCGTGGAGCGCTTCCTGGCCTGCGCCTGATCAGGGGTTGGTTTCCGTGAAGGTCGAAGGCCGGAAGGTCTGCGCCAGCGACTGCGGCGCGTCGACGGCCTGCAGCGTGATCGCGCGGGCGTTCACCGGGCGGGCGAACACGTAGCCCTGCAGCTCGTCGCAGCCGGCGGTGACCCGCAGGTCGCGCTGCGGATCGGTTGCCACGCGCCGCTCAGGACAGCGCGAAGCGCCGCACCAGGCGCTCTCGCTTGGCGGGCAGCAGGTTGATCCGGTCGGCGCGTCCGCCTGCGGCTGCCACCACCCGCGGGTCCATCACCCGGAACCACAGTGGCGGCACGTACGCCAGCAGGAACATGCCGAAGTAGCCCGAGGGCAGGCGCGGCAGGTCGGGGAAGTCGCGCAGCGTCTGGTAGCTGCGTGCCGGGTGGGCGTGGTGGTCGGAATGGCGCTGCAGCTGGAACACCACCAGGTTGGACACCAGGTGGTTGCTGTTCCACGAGTGATGCGGCTGGCAGGGCTCGACCCGGCCGTCGGGCCCGCGGCGGCGCAGCAGGCCGTAGTGCTCGACGTAGTTCGCCGAGGTGAGCTGGAACGCGCCCCACAGCGCGACGGGCACCATCACCGCCAGCACGCCCGTGCCGAACAGGACGGTCATGCCGCCGTGGAGGGCCAGCGTGAACGCGCCCGCCTGCAGGATCTCGTTGCCGGGGTGCCAGGGCGAGTGGCCTTGCCGGCGCAGCCGGTCGGCCTCCAGGTGCCATGCCCGAACGAAGGCGCCGGGCATCTCGCGCAGCGCGAAGCGCCAGATGCTCTCACCCATCTTCGCCGAGGCCGGGTCCTCGGGCGTGGACACGTGCCGGTGGTGCCCGCGGTTGTGCTCGATGGAGAAGTGACCGTAGCCGCCCAGCGCGGTGGTGAACAAGGCGAGCTTGCGCGGCAGCCACTCGCGCTTGTGTCCCAGCTCGTGACCCAGGTTGAGGCCGAAGCCCAGAATCGCGCCGGTCGAGAGCACGGTGGCGACCCAGGCGCCCCAGGGCAGCTCGTGCGTGGCCAGGAAGCCGACGTTGAGCAGCAGCGTCGCCCACAGCACCGGCAGCGCGGCATGGAGCACGGCGCGGTAGTACGGGTCGGCCTCGAGAGCGGGCACCGCTTCCTCGGGCGGGTTGGTGAGGTCCTCGCCGATCAACAGGTCGGCCAGCGGCACCACGACGTAGAAGACCAGCACCGGCACCCAGAACCAGGCGAGGTGGGTGGCACCGAGCAGATGCGCCACCGGCCCCGTGGCGGCCAGCCCCGGGCCTGCGACGGACAGCAGCCAGGCCCAGCGCTTGCGGTCGCGAAAGGCGCGCGGCGGCCCGGGCTGTGCAGAGGCGATGGTGTCGTCGGCGGTCATGGCGCGCGGGTGCGGCGGGCAGGCAGGCCAGCAGCCCTCAGCCTACCCCTTGGCCCCGCCGTCCGCAACGGTGCCGTCGAGCGCCGGCGGCATCGGCCAGTCGAGCAGCTCCGCCAGCCGGCAGGTCACCCACCACGCCTCGTCGGCCGACAGCGCCGAGCCCTCGGCCGCCAGTCCGCCGTGAACCCGCTCCAGCACGTCCTGCTCGGCGAGACCGAGGTCGAACAGCTTCGCCCGCGCCGTCTCGGTCAGCATCTGCGCCATGTCCTCGCACAGATCGAGTCGCTCGGCGATCACCTCGCGCGGCTCGCGCGGCCGCGTCGCGCCGGGCGGCATGAACAGGGCGGCGAACGAAGGTGGAACCAGGATCTGGTTGTCGTCCGACATGATGGTCCGGGGCGTGACGCCGTGGTCGCTCAGCGCCAGGCGAACGCGGGCTGGTCGAAGTGGGCCGCGCGCGTTGGCCGACCCAGAAGGCACAGCTCGCGGAACTGGTAGAGGAACGCGGCGGTGGGCGCGGCGATCCAGCGCTCGCCCACCGGCATGCGCAGGACCGGATGCTCGGCGCCGCGCACCTGGTTGAGGATGGGCGCGTCGGTGCGCAGCAGCTCGCTGGCCGGGATGCGGTGCACGCCTGCCACCTCGGCGGGGTTCGGCGCCACGTGGCGCGCCGGGCCCAGCCACACCACCACCGGCGTGATCAGGTAGCCCGAGCGCGTGGCGTAGTCGTCGAGCCGGCCCAGCACCGCGGCGGCGCCGGGGGCGAGGCCGACCTCCTCGTCGAGCTCACGCAGCGCGGCCTGCTCCGGGGTCTCGTCGCCGTCGATGCGGCCGCCGGGCAGCGCCCACTGGCCCGCGTGGCTGCTCAGGCCCTCGGCGCGGCGTGTCAGCAGCAGGGCGGGCGCGTCGCTCCAGGTGGCGTGCCGCGGCAGGCCCGGCAGGTCGGCGCCCAGGCCTTGCTCGGTGACGCCGACCGCGACCGCAGCACGGCGGCGGCCGACGGCCTCGATGGTGCGGACATCGAAGCGCTCCAGCCGTTCGAGCAGCAGGGTGCGCAGGGCGGGGCCGCGGGGCATGGACATGGCGCCAAGCATACGCCCGGCGCACGGCCGTGCCGCGCTGGGGGTGTCAGCGCCGGAGCGCCGCCTGCATCCGTCGCAGCGGCGCGGCCACCTCGGGTGCGCGCAGCAGCCAGGGCAATCGCGCCAGCAGCGGCGAGGCCTCGGCGTGCAAGCGCAGGTAGTGAAGTTCGGGGCCGGCCTGGGTCCCGAGATCGAAGGTCTCCAGGTCCGCCAGATCGCCCTGGGCCAGCCGTTCGCCGAGCCGCGCGCCGAGGTAGCACAGGGCCAGCCGCTCGTTGCGCTGGGCATCGCCCGTGCCGTGGGGCGTCACCAGCATGCGGTCGACGCCGACGGCGTCGTCCGCCACCCGCGAAGGCAGCCCCCATTCCAGCATCAGCAGCCGACCGATCTCCGAGGCGCCGAGGCCCAGCTTCGCCTGCTCGGCCGCGGTGCGGGCGAGCAGGTCGCCGGCCGGGATCGCGGCCAGGATCGCGGCGGGCGTGGTGGCTGTGGTCGCCAGCCGGCCGAGGAACGAGAGCACGACGGCGCTGACCATAGAGCCCCGATCCTCCAGCTCGAGCTGCGCGGCGAGTCGCTGCGTCAGCTCGCTGGCCAGTGCGCTGGCCGACCAGACGGCCTCGAGCATCTGCCGGCGCTCGGCGCTGTCGGCCTTGAAGGACGACAGCAGGATGTACTGCAGGCACACGCTGCGCACCGAATCCACGCCCAGGAGGGTCACGGCCTGCCCGACGCTGGTGACGGGCCGCGTCAGTCCGTGGAGCGGCGAGTTGACGGCGGCCAGCACCTTGGCCGCGATCAGCGGCTCGGCGGAGATCAGGTCGGCCAGCTGCGCCGAGCTGGCCGCGTTCACGAATTCGCGCGACAGCAGGTGCTGCAGCAGCTTGGGCGGGCGCGGGATGTCCCGGAACATCGAGACGTAGGCCTTGCGACGTTCCGCCGGCAGGTCGTCGGCGTCGAGCCAGCGGAAGGCGGCCAGCTCCGGCGGCAGGTCGCCAGGGATGGAGGCTGCCCGTGCCGGCGCAGGCGCCGGGGCGACCGGTGGGAGGGTGACGCGCGCGGGTGCCTGCGTTCGGGATGACGCGCTGCGAGGCCGGGCAGACGCTCGCCGCGCGCCGGAGGCGCGCCGCCGCAGCAGCCACCAGGCGACCGCGGCCACGGCCACCAGGGCGATGATGACGATCGTGATGGGGCTCATGCGGCAGGCTTCTCGACGTTCGGTGCGTCCAACGGGCCACGAGGGGCTGCGGTCGCGCCCGAAGCCGATTCTGTGCGGACGCGCCGACCGCGACCGCGGCAAATGTCGCCGTTCGCGCCGCCTGATGACGTGGTCGGCGGCGGCATCCCGGCTGCCGTGAAACCTTGCCGGCGTGGCGGCGTGGGCTGCGCGCCGTTCCCGGCGCGAAGACCCTGGACACGCGCCCTCGCTGTCGTCACAGACGGCGGCGCAGCGCCTCGAAGAAGAGGTCGGACTGCATGCGCTCGCCCAGGGTCTGCGCGCAGACGTGGCGTGCGATGGCGTCGTCCACCGGCGCCAGCGGCCGGCCGGTCGAGGCGGCCAGCACCTGTGCCATGCAGGCCCGCTCGAGGTAGTAGAGGTCGTCGAAGGCCCAGGCCAGGCGCTCGCCGCAGACCAGAACGCCGTGGTTGCCCAGGAACACCACGTCGCGGCCCTGCATCGCGCGGGCGATGCGCTCGCCTTCTCCGGCGTCGAGCGCGAGGCCGCTGTAGCGGCCGTCGACCGCCACGCGGCCGTGGAAGCGCATCGCGTTCTGCGACAGGCAGGTGTCGAGCTGGCGGTCGACCGTCAGCGCCAGCGCCGTGGCGTAGGGCATGTGGGTGTGCAGCACCACGGCCTTGCGGGCCAGCCGGTGCACGGCGGCATGGATGAACATCGCCGTGGGCTCGACCTCGTGGCGGCCCGCCAGCCGCCCGCCCTCGGCATCCACCATCACGATGTCGTCGGCCTGCACTTCGTGCCACGGCAGGCCGCGCGGGTTGAGCAGGAAGCGGCCGGAACCGTCGGGCAGCTCGACGCTGAAGTGGTTGCACACCCCTTCGGCGAAGCCGTGGTGCGCCGCGGCGCGCAGGGCCAGCGCGAGATCGGCGCGCAGCGCGCCGACGGCGGGTGATCGGAAGCTCTCGTCGTGGTTCATGGCGTGGGGGTCTCAGGCAGACGCGGCGCCTCGCCGCGAGAACACGAGCATCAGGTTGTTGGCCGGCATCGCGAACGAGCGCTCCAGGGCGAGGCCGTGCGCCTCGGCCTGGCCCTGCACGTCGTGCAGCCAGCGCAGCCCCCAGGCCGGGTTGCGCGCGCGCAGGTCGGCGTCGAAGCCCTCGTTGCCGGCGGACGTGGGCACCCCGTCGACGCGGAACGGGCCGTAGACCACGAGCAGGCCGGCCGGTGCCAGCAGTGCGACTGCGCCGCGCATCAGCGCGCCGCAGCAGGCCCAGGGCGCGATGTGGATCATGTTGGCGCAGTACACCGCGTCGTAGGGGCCGCCGGCGGCCAGCGCGGCGGGCCAGGGCCAGGCCAGCACGTCGAGGTGCAGCGCAGGGGCAACGTGGGCGAGACCGGCGCAGCGCTCGTCGATGGCCACGGGCATCGCCGGGTCGGCGTCGGTGGGTTGCCAGTGCCACAGCGGCTGCGCGCGCGCGAAGTGCTCGGCGTGCTGGCCGCTGCCGCTGGCGACTTCCAGCACCCGCGCCTGCGCCGGCAGCAGCGCAGCGAGCTTCTCCAGGATAGGCACCTTGTTGCGGTCGGCCGCCGGGCTGAAGGGCAGGGCCGTGTTCACGCGCCGGCCTCCGCGTGGCCCGGCGGCTCGTCGGCCTGCTCCTCGGCCTCGATGACGAGCTGCCTGCGCTGCGCGCCGTGCACCGCGGTCAGCGCCCGCACGCGCAGCCCCGGGCCCGGCGGCAACTGGACGCCGCAGCGGTAGTCCAGGCTCTCGGTCTCGCCGGGCAACGCGGTGGCGATGCGCCGCTGCCACTGCCGGCGGCCGTCGAGCTCGACCGTGAGCTCCAGCCACGCGTCTCGCACGTCCAGCGGCGCGCGCACCACGAAGCGCACGTCGACCTCGAAGCGGCGCGTGCGGCCCAGCGCGCCCGGGATGTCGAGCGTGGCGACATCGGCCTCGCCAGCGTCGATGCGCCAGCGCTCGAGGCGGGCGCTGGCGCGATTCGGCGGTGTCGTGGCCATGGGCGGCGGCTCAGCGGGCCGGGGGTGTTCAGCGCCTTGCCAGCACCGGCGCCAGCGCCCGGCCGGTGTGCGTGCCGGCGGCCACCACCTGCTCGGGCGTGCCGGCGGCCACGATGCGTCCCCCCTCGGCGCCGCCCTCGGGCCCGAGGTCGATCACCCAGTCGGCCTCGGCCACCACGTCGAGGTCGTGCTCGATCACCACCACGCTGTGGCCGCCGTCGACCAGCCGGTGCAGCACGCGGATCAGCCGCTCCACGTCGGCCATGTGCAGGCCCACCGTCGGTTCGTCGAGCACGTAGAGGGTGTGCGGCGCGCGGTTGCCCCGGCGGGTGACGTCGTCGCGCACCTTGGAGAGCTCGGTGACGAGCTTGATGCGCTGCGCCTCGCCGCCGCTGAGCGTCGGCGAGGGCTGGCCCAGCGTGAGGTAGCCCAGGCCGACGTCCTCGAGCAGTTGCAGCGGGTGCGCCACCGAAGGCATCGAGGCGAAGAACTCCACCGCCTCGTCGACCTCCATGCGCAGCACGTCGCCGATCG
>JBILNT010000029.1:0-26543 GCA_044374875.1 Rubrivivax sp. | reverse complement strand
CGGTGCGCTCGTACGCCGCCAACGACGCTTCGCAGCGCGCGGCGAAGTCGGTTTGCACGCGTCGATACTCGACGGCGCGACGTACCGATGCCTCGACGAATTCGGTCAGGGTCTCACCAGGCAGGAGCACCGAATCAAGATCAGCTCGCAACTCTGGTTCGACTCGGACTTGTGGGATGACAGCGGTCTTCATGGCGACAATGTAGTGCAAGCGCACTACATGAGCAAGGGCTACGCATGAACGCTGGCAGCAGCGGTCGCGCGCGCCACCCACCGTCAGGAATCTGGTCAGTCCGCGCGCCAGGCCTACGTCGGCAGAGGGTCGTCAGCGGTCAAGGCTGGCTGCGCGGGACGAGGGTTCGAGAAGTGCCCTCCACGCTCATCTTCCTGCAGGCGCTCACGCGCCACCGGCGTCATCGGACGGGGCCTTGGCGCGGCGCGCCAGCGCCTCGTCGTACAGGCGGTTGCGCGGCGCGCCGCTCAGCTCGGCGGCCAGTGCCACCGCCTGCTTGAGCGGCAGCTCGCGCAGCAGCACCTCGAGCGTGCGCAGCGCCGCCGCGGGCAGGTCGCCCGCGGCGGGCTCGGCGGCGCGGGCGTGCAGCACCAGCACGAACTCACCCCGGCACCGATTGGCATCGGCCGCGAGCCAGCCCGGCAGCGCCGCGGCCTCCATCGTGGCCACGGTCTCGAATTGCTTGGTCAGCTCGCGGCCCAGCGTGACGCGCCTGGCCGGTATGGCCTCGGCCAGCGTGCGCGCCAGCGCCTCGATGCGGTGCGGCGCCTCGAACAGCACCTGGCTGCCCGGCGCCGCCAGCACGGCGTGCAGCGCGGCCTGCCGCTCGGCGCCCTTGCTGGGCAGGAAGCCGGCGAAGGCGAAGCCGGGCGCTTCGGCGTCGCCGGCCACGCTGAGCGCAGCCAGGGCGCTGCTGGCGCCGGGCACGGGCACCACGCGGTGCCCCGCGGCGGCCGCGGCCTGAACGAGGCGCGCGCCGGGGTCGGACACCGCCGGCGTGCCGGCATCGCTCACGCAGGCCACCGACTCGCCGCGCGCCAGCCGGGCCAGCACACCCTCGGCCGCCGCGCGCTCGTTGTGGGCGTGCAGCGCGACCAGCGGCTTGTCGATGCCCAGGTGCCGCAGCAGCTGCGCCGACACGCGCGTGTCCTCGCAGGCCACGGCGTCGACCAGACCAAGCACGTGGATGGCGCGCAGCGTGATGTCGGCGAGGTTGCCGATG
This sequence comes from Rubrivivax sp., assembly GCA_044374875.1. GTDB lineage: Bacteria > Pseudomonadota > Gammaproteobacteria > Burkholderiales > Burkholderiaceae_C > Rubrivivax. Next base: position 25,308 of record JBILNT010000029.1, on the reverse strand, counting down.
GGCGTGGCCACCACGTAGAGTGTGCCGGGCGGGTGCTGCTGGTGGCCGGCAGCCGCGGCGGCGGCGCGCCGCAGCATGGAGGCGTCGATGTTCACGGGCGGCAGCGGCAGCAGGACGACGAAGGCGGCGGGCGACGAGGCCGAGGCCCTGGCGCTGGCCGAGGCGCGGCGGCGCGGGATGGTGCTCGTCGAACGCAATTATCGGGTCGCGCGCGGCCCGCGCGCCCGCGGCGGCGAGGTCGACCTGATCCTGCGCGACCGCGACGGCACGCTGGTGTTCGTCGAGGTGCGCGCCAGGAGAAGCCGCGAGCATGGCGGCGCGGCGGCCAGCATCGGCGCGGCCAAGCGCGCACGCATCGTGCTGGCCGCGCGGCACTACCTGATGCGCCTGGCTGCGCCGCCGCCGTGCCGCTTCGACGTGGTCGCGGTCGATGGCGGCCGGGTCGAGTGGCTGGAAGCGGCGTTCGACGGGGACTGAACCGGCCGGTCGGCCCCCGCACCGCGACAGCCCTTGCACACACGGCGTCACACCCCCCTCGCATATAGTGCGGGGCCATGCTCGAACAGCGCATCCAGCAGCAGTTCTTCGACAGCGCCGACCTGCTCTACCAGACCGCCGAGACCCTGTCCCGCCCCATTGCCGAGGCGGCGCAGGCGCTGGTCGGGGCATTGACCGCGGGCGGCAAGGTGCTGGCCTGCGGCTGCGGCGCGGCCGCGCCGCTGGCGCCGCACTTCGCCAGCGCCTTCGTCGGCCGCCACGAGCGCGAGCGGCCGCCGCTGGCGGCACTGGCCCTGCCCGTCGACGCGGCCATGGCGGCCACGCCGATGGCCGAGCAGATCTACGCGCAGCAGGTGCGGGCGCTCGGCCAGCCGGGTGACGCGCTGCTGCTCTTCGAGGCCTCGGCCGACGATGCCGAGGTCGCGCTGGCCGCCGTGCGTGCCGCGCAGGACAAGGAGATGACGGTCGTCGCGGTCGTCGGCCAGGGCGCTTCGGTGTGGCGAGAGACCCTCGCCGACACCGACGTGCTGGTGGCCGTGCCCCACGAGCGCCGCAGCCGCATCGTCGAGATGCAGATGATCATCCTCCACAGCCTGTGCGATGCCGTCGACCTGCAACTGATGGGAGAACAGGATCCATGAACGCGAAGTCCGCGCGCATCCCGCGCAAGGCCGTGCTGGCGGTGCTGGCGGCCTCCATGCTGCTCGGCGCCTGCACAGCGCCGCTGATCGTCGGCGGCGCCGCCCTGGGTGGGGCACTCTTCGCCATCGACCGCCGCACCTCTGGCGCGCAGGTCGAGGACCAGGCCATCGAGCTGAAGGTGACCACGGCGGTGCGCGAATCGGGCACCACCGGGCACGTCAACGCGACCAGCTACAACCGCACCGTGCTGCTGACCGGCGAGGTGCCGAACGAGGCCGACCGCGCCGCCATCGAGCAGCGCGTCGCGCGCATCGAGAACGTGCGCTCGGTGGTCAACGAGCTGGCCGTGATGGGCAACAGCTCTCTGACGGCGCGCTCGAGCGACGTCATCCTCTCGGCGCGGGTGAAGGCCGCGCTGGTCGACGCGAGCGATGTCCAGGCCAACGTGGTCAAGGTCGTCACCGAGCGCGGCACCGTGCACCTGATGGGCATCGTCAGCGAGCGCGAGGCCACCCGCGCCGCCGAGGTGGCCCGCAGCGTCAGCGGGGTGCAGAAGGTCGTGCGCGTGCTCGAGATCATCTCCGAGGACGAGCTCGCGCGGATGCAGCCGAAGCCGGCACCCGCGAAGTGACGCCGGCCGCCGCGGCGTTCGCGGCGCCCTTGCTCGCTACTTGCGCAGGCGACGGATCAGGCTGGAGGTGTCCCAGCGGCTGCCGCCCATGGCCTGCACCTCGGCGTAGAACTGGTCGACCAGCGCGGTGACCGGGAGCTGCGCGCCGTTGCGGCGCGCCTCGTCGAGCACGAGGCCGAGGTCCTTGCGCATCCAGTCGACCGCGAAGCCGAAGTCGAACCGGTCCTCGACCATCGTGCGGCCGCGGTTGTCCAGCTGCCAGCTCTGGGCCGCGCCCTTGCCGATCACGTCCAGCACGAGCGGCATGTCCAGCCCGGCACGCTGGCCGAAGGCGATGGCCTCCGACAGGCCCTGCACCAGCCCGGCGATCGCGACCTGGTTGACCATCTTGGCCAGCTGCCCGGCGCCGCTGGCACCAACGAGCGTGACAGCGCGCGAGAACGCCATCGCCACCGGCTTCATCGCCTCGAAGGGTTCGGCGTCGCCGCCGCACATCACGGTCAGCATGCCGTTCACGGCACCCGCCTGGCCGCCCGAGACCGGCGCGTCGACGAAGTGCAGGCCGGCCGCACGCGCCGCGGCGTGCAGCTCGCGGGCCACCTCGGCCGAGGCCGTGGTGTGGTCGACCAAGACCGCGCCAGGCTTCATGCCGGCGAAGGCGCCATCGGCGCCGAGGACGACCGAGCGCAGGTCGTCGTCGTTGCCCACGCAGGCGAAGACCACGTCGGCGCCGGCGGCCGCCTCGCGAGGCGTCGGCGCGTGCGCACCCCCGAACTCGGCAGCCCAGGCCACGGCCTTGGCGGCGGTGCGGTTGTAGACGGTGACATGGTGGCCGGCACGGGCGAGGTGGCCCGCCATCGGCAGGCCCATCACGCCCAGGCCGACGAAGGCGGCGCGGCGCGGTTCGGTGCGCTCGTAGCGGCGTTCGGGGTTGGTGGTCGGTGCGTTCATGCCGGCGATGCTGCCACGAATCCGGCGACCGACCGCGCTACACGACCTTCAGGTGCTCGGTCCCGGCGGCCAGGTCCTTGTTGCGGGCTCGCGTGCTGTTGAGCTTGATCTGCAGCCGCAGGTCGTTGACCGAGTCGGCGTTGCGCAGCGCGTCCTCGTAGCTGATCGAGCCCGCTTCGTAGAGGTCGAACAGCGCCTGGTCGAAGGTCTGCATGCCGAGCTCGCGCGAGCGCTTCATCAGCTCCTTGATCTCGCCGACCTCGCCCTTGAAGATGAGGTCGCTGACCAGCGGCGTATTGAGCAGGATCTCGACGGCCGCGACGCGGCCGCGCCCTTCCTGACGCGGGATCAGGCGCTGCGAGACCATGCTCTTGAGGTTGAGCGAAAGGTCCATCAGCAGCTGCGCACGGCGCTCCTCGGGGAAGAAGTTGATGATGCGGTCGAGCGCCTGGTTGGAGCTGTTGGCGTGCAGCGTGGCCAGGCACAGGTGCCCGGTCTCGGCGAAGGCCACCGCGTGCTCCATCGTCTCGCGGTCGCGGATCTCGCCCATCAGGATCACGTCGGGCGCCTGGCGCAGCGTGTTCTTCAGCGCCATCTCCCAGCCGTCGGTGTCGATGCCGACCTCGCGCTGCGTGATGATGCAGTTCTTGTGCGGGTGCACGAACTCGACCGGGTCCTCGATCGTGATGATGTGGCCCTGGGAGTTCTCGTTGCGGTAGTCGACGATCGCCGCCAGCGAGGTGCTCTTGCCCGAGCCGGTGGCGCCAACGAAGACGACCAGCCCGCGCTTGGTCATCGCCACGTCCTTGAGGATCGGTGGCAGGTTGAGCCCGTCGATCGTCGGCAAGGTCGCCGGGATCGTGCGGAAGACCAGCCCGACGTGCCCCATCTGCATGAAGGCGTTGACCCGGAAGCGTCCGATGCCCGACGGCGAGATGGCGAAGTTGCACTCCTTCGTGCGCTCGAACTCGGCGGCCTGCTTGTCGTTCATCACCGCGCGCGCGAGCTGCAGCGTGTGCTGCCCCGTCAGCGGCTGCGGCGAGACCTTGGTCACCTTGCCGTCGATCTTGATGGCCGGCGGGAAGTCGGCCGTGAGAAACAGGTCCGAGCCGCTGCGGCTGATCATCAGCCGCAGCAGGTCGTTGACGAACTTAGAAGCCTGGTCGCGTTCCATGCGAATCCTCTAGAAGACAAAGGCGCCGTACTGATCGAGCCCCGGGGGGTTTCTCGAGGCCCGGTCGCTTTCCATGCAAATCCCGCTGGCGACGCACCCGCCGCCCCGATCAAGCCCCTGGCGCGGATCCGGCTCAGCCGGTCCGCAGCCAGGCGCCCCCTCGGGGGGCAGCGACCGGGAGGGAGCTAGAAGCCTCGTCGCGTTCCATGCAAGTCCTGTAGAAAGCAAAGGCACCGCCCCGATCAAGCCCCCGGCGCGGATCCGGCTCAGCCGGTCCGCAGCCGGGCGCCCCCTCGGGGGGCAGCGACCGGGAGGGAGCTAGGGGGCCCCATCTACCCCGGAAAGTTCTCCGGAATCTTCGCCTTCGACCGCGCCTCGGCCGGCGAGATCACGTTGCGGCGCACGAGGTCGGCGAGGTTCTGGTCGAGAGTCTGCATCCCCAGGCCCTGGCCGGTCTGGATTGCCGAGTACATCTGCGCGATCTTGTTCTCGCGAATGAGGTTCTTGATGGCCGAGGTGGCGATCATGATCTCGTGCGCCGCCACTCGGCCCGAGCCGTCCTTGAGCTTGCAAAGGGTCTGCGAGATCACCGCCACCAGCGACTCCGACAGCATCGCGCGAACCATCTCCTTTTCGGCGGCGGGGAAAACGTCGACGACGCGGTCGATGGTCTTGGCGGCCGAGCTGGTGTGCAGGGTGCCGAAGACGAGGTGGCCAGTCTCGGCGGCGGTCAGCGCCAGGCGGATGGTCTCCAGGTCGCGCATCTCGCCGACCAGGATGGCGTCGGGGTCCTCGCGCAGCGCCGAGCGCAAGGCGTTGGCGAACGACAGCGTGTGCGGCCCCACCTCGCGCTGGTTGACCAGGCACTTCTTGCTCTCGTGCACGAACTCGATCGGGTCCTCGACGGTGAGCACGTGGCCGTACTCGCTCTCGTTGAGGTGGTTGATCATCGCCGCCAGCGTCGTGCTCTTGCCCGAGCCGGTGGGCCCGGTCACCAGCACCAGGCCGCGCGGGCGCAGCGCGAGGTCGGCGAAGACCTTGGGCGCGCCCAGCTGCTCGAGCGTGAGGATCTTGCTCGGGATGGTGCGGAACACCGCGCCGGCGCCGCGGTTCTGGTTGAATGCGTTGACGCGGAACCGCGCCAGCCCCTGGATCTCGAAGCTGAAGTCGCACTCGAGCGTGTCCTCGTAGTGCTTGCGCTGTGCATCGTTCATGATGTCGTACACCATGTCGTGCACCATCTTGTGGTCCAGCGGCTCCACGTTGATCCGACGCACGTCGCCGTGCACGCGGATCATCGGCGGCAAGCCTGCCGACAGGTGGAGGTCGGAGGCCTTGTTCTTGACCGAGAAGGCCAGCAGCTGGGTGATGTCCATGAAGGATGGGCGCGCGAACGCTTAAGCTCCGAAGGATTATGGGCACCATCGGAATCGCACTGCAAGGAGTGAATCGGCGCATTGCCGCTGCATGCATTGCCGCCGGCCGGGATGTGCACGGCGTCACGCTGCTGGCCGTCTCCAAGACCTTGGGCGCCGACGCGGTGCGTGAGGCCTGGGCGGCCGGGCAGCGCGCGTTCGGCGAGAACTACGTGCAGGAGGCGCTGGCCAAGATCGAGTCGCTGGCCGACCTGCGTCCCGGCATCGAGTGGCACCTGATCGGTCCGCTGCAGAGCAACAAGACCAAGCCGGTCGCCGAGCAGTTCGACTGGGTGCACAGCGTCGACCGGCTGAAGATCGCCGAGCGCCTGGCCGCGCAGCGGCCCCCGGGGTTGCCCCCGCTGCAGGTATGCCTGCAGGTCAACGTCAGCGGCGAGGCCACCAAGAGCGGCCTGGCGCCGCACGATGTGCCGGCGCTCGCGCTGGCCGTCGCCCGCCTGCCGCGCGAGCGCCTGGTGCTGCGCGGTCTGATGGCGATCCCCGAGCCCGCGGGCGACCTCGCGGCGCAGCGCGCGCCGCACCGCGCCCTGCGCGAGCTGATGGCGGCGCTCAACGAGCAGGGCCTCGGGCTGGACACGCTGTCGATGGGAATGAGCGGCGACCTCGAGGCCGCCGTCGCCGAGGGTTCGACGATGGTTCGCGTGGGCACCGCGATCTTCGGCGCCCGTGGTGCGGCGAACGTCGGAACGCGTGGATGAGCCGGCGTCACCGGCGCGCGAGGTCCCTGATCTGCCCGGTCCCTACAGCTTGAGCTCCAGGCGCAGCTGCCAGTTGACCCAGCTGCGGGCGTCGACCGTGACGTCGTTACGGGTGCGCCGCAGGGGCGTGCCGTGGTCCGTCTCGACGAAGTCGGCGGCGCTGCCCGTCAGGTAGTCCTGCGCGGCGAGGTTGCTGGCCGTCAGGCGCAGGGCCGCGGCGGGGCCGAAGGTCCACAGCCCGTAGACGTCGAACACCCGCTTGGGCGACACCGTGACCGAGCGCTCCTGCGACAGCTGCGTGCGGTAGCCCGGGACCCAGTTGAAATTGCCGCCCAGCGTCAGCGGCGTGCCGCGGAAGCGGTGGTCGGCGCCGAGGTTGACGGTGGCTGGCGACTGCTGGTCGAGCCGGTTGTCCGGACCGGGGACGCTGTCCACGCGCGAGCGGTAGAAGCTGGCGTTGGCGCGCACGTCGGTGCGCGGCGCGCCCGCGGCCAGCTGGTCGAGGCGGAACTTCGCCTCCAGCTCCAGACCCGCGGTGCGGGCACTGCCGATGTTGACGTCCTGCGCCACCCATCGCGGCACCGGGCTCCAGGGCACCTCGCGCAGCGTGGTCTCGCTGCGGATCAGGTCGTTGACGCGACGCACGAACAGGTTGGCGCTGAGCACGCCGCCGCCGGCCAGGTAGCGCTCGACGGCCAGATCGATGCCGCGGGCGAGCTCGGGGCGCAGGCCTGGGTTGCCGACGCGGTCGGGCTCGAGGGGCTCGTTCGGCCCTTCGGGCGGGTGTCGCGGGTGGATGGAGCGGCGCGCGATCAGCGAACCCAGGCCGGGCGACTTGTAGCTGCGCGTCAGGCTCAGGCGCACCTGGTCACGGCTCTTCGGGTCGGGCTTCCACAGCAGGTGCACGAGCGGCGTGGCCACGCTGCTGCGGTTGACGGGCGGGGCGCCGTCGTCGGTGTCGCCGCGGGTCTCGATGCCTTCCCAGCGCAACCCGGCGTTGAGCGACCACTGCGGCGAGAGGTTCCACTCGTCCTGCGCGTAGAGCGCCAGGCGCAGGCTCGACGCCGAGAGGTTGTCGGCGGCGTCCTCGTCGTCGAAGCCGCCGGCCCCACCGCGGCGCAGGACGTCGCGGCTCTCGGTGCGACGCGCGCCCTCGATCTCGGCACCCGCCACCAGGCTGTGCTCGCTGCCCGGGCGCGCAGGGTCACCGCCGAGCAGCGAGCTGAGCTTGAGGTTGAGCTGGCCCGAGCGCTCGCGGGTGCGCCGGCGGTCGTCGACGGCCGCGTCGCCGGACTCCGCGCCGAACTCCTGGCGCAGGCTCGCGCTGTGCGCACTCCAGCCGCCGAGGTTGCCGCCGACTTCCAGGCGCGAGCCGCCGAGCCGCGTGCGCCACTGCCCCACCAGCCGGGCGTTGGTGAATCCGCTCGAGGTGTCGACCGTCGCCAGGTCGTACAGCACGCGCGACGCCGGATCCTTCAGGTCGGACAGGTCGGCCAGGCGGCTGCCCTCGTTGCGAGCCGTGAACACGTTCGGCATCAGCATCAGCGAGTCGCCGCCGTCGCCCAGCCGCCACTGCAGCCGCGCGTTCAGGTTGGCGCCGATGCGCCGGTCGCGTCCGGTGGCGGTTTCGCTGCGGAGTGCGTCGACGACCGGCTCCCCGACGACGCTGCCGTCGGCCCCGAGGCGATCGACCTTCAGCGCGGTCAGCGTCGTCGCCTCCACCTCGCGGTCGTTGCGGAAGACCGCGCCCGAGACGTTCCACGTCAGCGGCCCGACACTGTCGTTGCGCGTCCAGTTCAGGCTCGGCGAAGCGGCGCCAGCCTCGACGCCCAGCCCCACGCGCAGGTCGTTGAGGCGCCGCTTCAGGCCTTCGCGGGTGACGATGTTGATCGTGCCCGCAATGGCGCGCGCGCCGGTCTCGGCGGTGGGTGCGCGCAGGATCTCGATGCGCTCGACCTGCTCGGGCGTCAGCGACTCGAGCGAGAAGCCGGGCGGGATGCGCTGGCCGTCGATCAGCAGCTGCGTGTAGCCGCCGCCCAGCCCGCGCAGGCGCGGCGGGCCGCCGCGACCGGGCGCACCCGGCGTGGTGACACCGGGCAGGCGGCGCAGCACCTCGCCGAGCGTGCTGTCGCCGAACTTGTCGATCTCCTCGCGGCCGATGACGATCTTGGCCGCGCTGGAACGCCGGCGCTGCTCGTCGTCGGACTCGCGACCGCCGGTGATGTCGACACGCTGACCTTCGGCCGCCGCAGGGGCGGCCGCCGGCTCGCGCGCGGGCGCTGCGGGCGGCGGCACGCCCTGGGCGCGCGTCGGCAGCACGACGCCCAGCAGCGCGGCCGCCGCCAGGATGTGCGCAGGCAGGAATGGTTTCATGGCCCGGCGATTGTCGCCGCCACCCCGGGCTGAACCGGGTTGCGGGTCTTGCGGCGGCGCGCCAAGCTCCGCCGCACGCCTGCCGGGCCGTGCACGCCTTGCTTCGACCAGGAGACCCGCAAGATGACCCTCTCCCGCCGCCGCGCCCTGCAGTGGGCCGCCACCGGGGCCGCCGCCCTCGCCGCCCCCGCGCTGCGGGCCCAGGCCTGGCCAGCCCAGCCGGTCAAGCTGATGATCGCCTTCCCCCCGGGCGGCCCGACCGACATCACGATGCGCGTGCTCGCCGAGAACGCCAGCAAGCTGCTGGGCCAGCAGGTGATCATCGAGAACCGCCCCGGCGCCGGCGGCACCCTGCCGGCGCAGCAGCTGCAGCAGGCCCGCCCCGACGGCTACACGCTGGCGCAGATCCCGCTGGGGGTGTTCCGCCTGCCCTACACCACGCGCATCGCCTGGGATCCGGTCAAGGACATCACCTACATCCTGGGCGTCACCGGCTATGCCTTCGGCGTCGTCGTGCCCAGCGACTCGCCGATCAGGGACTGGGCGGGCTTCGTGGCCTGGGCCCGGGCCAACCCGGGCAAGCTGAGCTACGGCTCCACCGGCACGCTGACCAGCCCGCATCTCACGATGGAGGACATCGCGCAGCGCCTGGGACTGGAGCTCAACCACATCCCCTACAAGGGCAGCGCCGACCTGATGCAGAGCCTGCTCGGCGGCCAGCTGATGGCGGCCGCCGACTCCACCGGCTTCGCCCCCCACGTGGCCAGCGGCAAGCTGCGCGTGCTGGTGACATGGGGCGAGCAGCGCCTGGCGAAGTTCCCCGACGTGCCGACGCTCAGGGAAGTGGGCGTGCCCCTGGTGCAGGCCTCGCCCTACGGCATCGGCGGCCCGAAGGGCATGGACCCGGCGCTGGTGCAGCGCGTCCACGACGCCTTCAAGCAGGCCATGGAGATGCCCAGCCACGTCGAGGCGCTGGCGAAATACGACCAGGCGCTGATGTACATGGGCCCGGCCCAGTACACGCGCTTCGCCGAGGACACCTTCCGCCGCGAGAAGGCCCTGGTGGAGAAGCTCGGGCTGGCGAAGCCGGGCTGAAGGTCAGGCGGCCCTGGCGGCATAGCCGCGGGGCACGGCGGCCAGCAGCCGCTGCGTGTACTCCTCTCGCGGCGCGGCGAGGATCTGGCGCGCGTCGGCCTGCTCGACGACGCGGCCGTCCTTCATCACCAGCACCTCGTCGCTGATGAAGCGCACCACCGCCAGGTCGTGGCTGATGAAGACGTAGGCCAGGCCCAGCTCGTCCTGCAGGTCCTTGAGCAGGTTGAGCACCTGCGCCTGCACGCTGACGTCGAGCGCGCTCACCGCCTCGTCGAGCACCAGCACCTCGGGCTCGAGCGTCAGGCAGCGCGCGATCGCCACGCGCTGGCGCTGGCCGCCGGAGAACTCGTGCGGGTACTTGCCAAAGGCGCGCCCGTCCAGGCCCACCTTCTCGAGCAGCCGCCGCGCCCGCGCCTCGCGCTCGGCGGTGTCGCGGCCGATGCCGTGGATGGCCATCGGCTCGACCAGCGTCTGCCCGATCGTGAAGCGCGGGTTCAGGCTGGCGTACGGGTTCTGGAACACGATCTGGATGCGACGGCGCATCGCCAGCCGCTCGCGCTGGCTCATCTCCAGCAGGTTGCGGCCATCGAAGATCACCTCGCCGCCGGTGGGCTCGTGCAGGCGAAGCAGCGTCAGCCCCATCGTCGTCTTGCCCGAGCCGGACTCGCCCACCACGCCCAGCGTGTGGCCCTTGCGCAGGCGGAAGTTGACGTCCTGCACGGCCTTGAACTCGCGCCGGCCGAACACGCCGGTACGCAGCCAGAAGCTCTTGGCCAGCGAGCGCACCTCGAGCACCACCGGCGCCTCCGGATCCTTCGCCTTGCCCTGCACGGCCACCGCCGCGGCCTCGCCGCGCTGCAGCCCCATGTGGTCGTCGATCACCATCAGCCGCACCGGCGTGTCCTGCAGCGCCGGTCGGCAGGCCAGCAGCGCCTTCGTGTAGGCATCCTGCGGGCTTTCGAAGATGCTCGCCACGTCGCCGCGCTCGCGCACCTGGCCGTGGCGCATCACCACCACCTCGTCGGCGAGCTCGCCCACGAGGCCCAGGTCGTGGCTGATGAACAGCACGCTCATCCGGCGCTCGGCCTGCAGGCGCCGCAGCAGCTCGAGGATCTGGCGCTGGATCGTCACGTCGAGCGCCGTGGTCGGCTCGTCGGCGATCAGCAGCCGCGGCTCGCAGGCCAGCGCCATCGCGATCATCACGCGCTGCTGCTGGCCGCCCGACATCTCGTGCGGGAAGCTCTTGAGCCGCCGCTTCGGCTCGGGGATGCCCACCTCGTGCAGCAGACTCTCGGCCTTCTCCAGCGCCGCGCGCCGCCCCATGCCCAGGTGGCGCACCAGCGGCTCGCAGAGCTGCCGGCCGACGTCGAACACCGGGTTGAGCGAGCCCATCGGGTCCTGGAACACGCAGGCGATCTCGCGCCCGCGCAGCGCCTGCAGCTCGGGCAGCGAAGCCCGCAGCAGGTCGCGCTGCGAGCCGTCGGGCGCGCTCCAGAGGATGCGGCCGCTGCGCTCGGCGTTCTCGGGCAGCAGGCCCGGCACCGACATCGCCGTCACGCTCTTGCCCGAGCCCGACTCGCCCACCAGCGCCACGATGCGGTGCGCCGGCACGTCGAAGCTCACCCCGCGCACGGCCTCGGCCCGCTGGTCGCGGCCCATGCGGAAGGCGACGCTCAGGTCCTGGATCTGCAGCAGGGGCGAGTTCATTCCAGGCCTCGCAGCTTGGGGTCGAGGGCGTCGCGCCAGGCATCGGCCATCAGCGAGAACGCGGTGACGAAGACGGCCATGAACAGCGTGGCCGCGGCCAGCTGCCACCAGTGGCCGAGGATCAGCTCGCTCTGCGCCTCGGCGAGCATCGTGCCCCAGCTGACCTGGTCCACCGGCACGCCCAGGCCCAGGTAGGACAGGATCACCTCGGCCTTGATGAAGGCCACCACCAGCAGGCTCATCCGCACCAGGATCACGTGGCTGACGTTGGGCAGGATGTGGCGGAACATGCGGCTGGCACTGCTCGCGCCTATGGCCTCGGCCGCGCGCACGTACTCGCGGCTGCCGTGCTTGATGAACTCGGCGCGCACCTGGCGGTACATGCCCGTCCAGCCCGTCAGGCCCAGGATCAGCACCACCGTGCCGATGCCGCGGCCGAACACCGCGGCGAAGGCGAAGATCAGCAGGATGCCGGGGATCGACTCGAAGACGTTGTAGAGCCACTCGAGGAAGTCGCCCACCCAGCGCCCGAAGAAGCCGCCGAGCGCGCCCAGCACGGTGCCGATCAGCGTGGCCACCAGCGCCGCCAGCACGCCCACGAAGACCGAGATCTCGGTGCCCTTGATCGCCTTGGCCAGCACGTCGCGGCCCAGGCGGTCGCCACCCAGCGGCAGCGTCTCGGCCTTGGCCGACTCGCCGGTCTCCAGCGCCCGCGCCTTCTCGTCCCACTCCCTGTAGCGCGGGGCCAGCGGGTCGATCGCCGAGAGGTCGGCCATCGGCCCGGTCGGCACCTCGATGGCGCCGGTGGCCTGCGGTGGCTTGGGGCCGACGACGTGCGGCGGCGCGTTGGGCACGCCCACCTCGCGCTGCCAGTCGGCCGCGACGAGCCCGAGCGCCGACGCCGCGATCAGCACGAGGAACGCGAGCACCACGACGAGCGAGGCCACCCCCACGCGGTCGGCACGGTAGCGCCGCCAGGCTGCACGCCAGACGCCCTCGGATCGCTCGGCGCCGGCATCCGGCGCGGTGGAGGCGGGCAGGACGGCGCTCACTTGAACACCACCCGGGGATCGGCCCACTTGAACAGCACGTCGACCAGCAGGTTGATCAGCATCGTGATGATGGCCAGGTACACGGTCACGGCCTGGATCACGGGGTAGTCGCTGCGGTTGACGGCCAGCAGGATCTCGCGGCCCAGGCCGGGGATCGAGAAGAACACCTCGATCAGGAACGAGCCGACGAAGATGCCCGGCAGCAGCAGGCCCACGTTGGTGAGGATCGGGATCATCGCGTTGCGCAGCACGTGCGAGAACAGCACGGTGCCCTCGGGCATGCCCTTGGCGCGCGCGGTGCGCACGTAGTCCTGGCCCAGCTCGTCGAGCAGGAAGCTGCGGTACAGGCGCGTCTGCGGCGCCAGCCCCACCAGCACCGCCAGCAGCACGGGCAGCGGCGCGTAGGTGGCCAGGTTGTGCAGCACCGAGTCGCTCCAGCCCTGCACCGGGAACCAGCCGAGCAGGAAGCCGAAGACGTACTGCCCCACGATCACGTAGACCAGGAAGCTGATCGACAGCGCCACGGTGGTGCTGACCATCACCGCGCGGTCGGTCAGCGAGCCGCGGCGGTGGGCCACCCACATCGCGATCGGCAGCGCCAGCAGCACCTCGAGCACCAGGATCGGCACCATCACCGTCAGCGTCGCCGGCAGGCGGGTCGCGAACAGGTTGGACACCGCCTCGTTGGTGGCCCAGCTCTTGCCCCAGTCGAAGGTGACGATCTGCTCGAGGAAGATGCCGAACTGCACCCACCACGGCTGGTCGAGGCCGAGTTGCTCGCGGATGGCCGCCACCTGCTCGGGCGTGGCGTTGAGGCCGCCGAGGATCTCGGCCGGGTCACCGCCGAAGAACTTGAACAGCACGAAGACCAGCAGCACGACGCCGAACAGCGTCGGGATCATCTGCAGCAGCCGGCGGACGAGGTACGCAGCCATCGAAGGGGAACCTGCTTGCCCGCGCTCGGGCCGGTGGCGCGAGGGGGTGGATTTCGGGATGCGGGAGTGTAGGAGCCCGGCCGCGGGCCACCGTACCGTGATTTCCCCCGCCGCCAGGGGGGTGAAACCGCCGCCCGGGCGGGGTTATCCGGCCTGCCGGCACGCACCCGCCGAGCCTAGACTCGCGGGCTTCGCAGCCCTCGAGGGCCCGCACCGATGACCCGCCCGTTGTTCCGCTCCGCCCTGCTCGCGCTGGCCGCCTTCGGCCTGCTCGCCTCCGGCGCCGCCTCGGCGCAACCCGCCGCCGCCCCGGCTGGCGCCACGAAGACCCTTCGCTACGCGTTCCCGATCGCCGAGAGCTCGTTCGACCCGGCGCAGATCACCGACCTGTACTCGCGCACGGTGGCCGCGGGCATCTTCGACGCCCCGCTGGAGTTCGAGTTCCTGGCCCGGCCGGCCCGGTTGCGTCCCAACACGGCCGCGTCCATGCCCGAGGTCTCGCCGGACTTCCGCACCTTCACCTTCCGCATCAGGCCGGGCATCCACTTCGCCGACGACCCCGCGTTCAAGGGGGCCAGGCGCGAGCTGACGGCCGCCGACTACGTCTACTCGCTCAAGCGCCACTACGACCCGCGCTGGAAGAGCGGCAACCTCTACATCCTCGAGAACGCCAAGATCCTCGGCCTCTCGGAGCTGCGCAAGAAACTCATCGCCGAGAAGAAGCCCTTCGACTACGACGTCGAGGTCGAGGGGCTGCGCACGCTGGACCGCTACACCTTCCAGATCCGCCTGGCCGAGCCCAATCCGCGCTTCCTCTACAACTTCACCGACGGCTCCTTCACCGGCGCGCTGGCGCGCGAGGTGGTCGAGTACTACGGCGACAAGGTCGGCGAGCACCCCGTGGGCACCGGGCCGTTCCGCCTGGCGCAGTGGAAGCGCAGCTCGCGCATGGTGCTCGAGCGCAACCCGAACTACCGCGAGGTGCTCTACGACGAGAACCCGCCCGAGGGCGACGCCCGTCTGCAGGCGATCGCGCGCGAGTTCAAGGGCCGCCGGCTGCCGCTGATCGACCGGGTGCAGATCTCGGTCATCGAGGAGTCGCAGCCGCGCTGGCTGTCGTTCCTCAACGAGGAGCAGGACGTCGCCGAGTCGGTGCCGGCGGAGTTCTCGACCGTCGCCTTCCCGAACAACCAGCTGGCGCCGAACCTGGCCAGGCGCGGCATCGGCATGGTGCGCTACCCGCGTGCCGACGTCTCGGTGTCCTACTTCGGCATGGGGCACCCGGTGGTCGGCGGCTACGAGCCGCACAAGGTGGCATTGCGCCGCGCCATCGCGCTGGCGGTCGACATCGACCGCGAGATCCGGCTCGTGCGCCGCGGCCAGGCGATCCCGGCGCAAAGCCCGATCGGGCCCGAGACCTGGGGCTACGACCCCACCTTCCGCAGCGAGATGAGCAGCTACAGCGTGGCGCGCGCCAAGGCCCTGCTCGACATGCACGGCTGGGTCGACCGCGACGGCGACGGCTGGCGCGACCAGCCCGACGGTCAGCCGCTGGTGCTGGAGTACGCCACCAGCCCCGACCAGCAGAGCCGCCAGCTCAGCGAGCTGTGGAAGAAGAACATGGATGCCATCGGCATCCGCATCGAGTTCAAGGTCGCCAAGTGGCCCGAGAACCTCAAGGCCTCCCGGGTGGGCAAGCTGATGATGTGGGGCGTGGGCTGGAGCGCTGTCGCCCCCGACGGCGACACCTTCCTCGCCCTGGGCTACGGGCCGAACAAGGGCCAGGCCAACCACGCCCGATTCGACCTGCCCGAGTTCAACCGCCTCTACGAGAAGCAGCGCCTGCTGCCCGACGGCCCCGAGCGCGCGGCCGTGATGGCCGACGCCAAGAAGCTCATGATCGCGTACATGCCCTACAAGATCCACGTGCACCGGATCTCCACGGACCTCTCCCACCCCTGGGTCAGGGGCTACCACCGGAACATCTTCGTGCGCGAGTTCTGGAAGTACGTCGACATCGATGCCGCCGCGCAGGCCGAGGCCCTGCGCTGACCCCGCGGGCCGTCTCGCGTCGCATCGACCGGCGTCGTACCGGCACGCCGCGGCGGTGAGCGACCGCGCGGCGCACCGCCTCGAGCCGGTCAAAGCCCCTCTCTGATCGGCATCGAAACAGGAGTGAGCATGTGCTTCATCTCTTGCTCGAAGCCACCCATGGGCGGCGTCGCCGCGTATTGACCTGGCTGGCGCCTGTCAATCCCGCTTGTCGGGGGTTGCTGGGGCCCGAAGTATACCCACCCAGGTTTATCGTGCGCTGGGTCACGTTCCGAAGGGGCCCAGGTAGTATGTTGATACAGCTCGGAAGCGACATGCCCGGCAGACTGGCGGCCAACCATCACCGTTCGAGGTGCCCACTGCCATGTCGAGCAATACCATCATCGCTGCCTCTGTCCCGCAACCCAGGATCGCCGGCGCACTGCTGAGCGAGAACACGCGGCTCGATCTCCTGCCCGATGGCGCACCGGGCCAGCGGCTTTTCAAGATCAAGTCCGCCGTGAGCCGGGGCGTGCGCCGGTCCGCGGAGGGGCTGCTGCGCCATCGTTACGCGTGGCGCGGGTATCACGCGGTGTCGCTGCCGGAAGACCAGACCGTCAACCGCATCACGCTGACCGCGCTCGAGGCCGATGCCACCATCGGCACCATCACCGTCTCGCTCGACGGGCCGGACGGCCTGGCCGCCGACGACGTGTTCGGGCCCGAGCTGGCGCAGCTGCGCGCCGAGGGTCGGCGGCTGTGCGAATTCACCAAGCTGGCGATCGACCCGATCGCCAGCTCCAAGCGCGTGCTCGCGGGGCTGTTCCATGTCGCCTACGTGGTCGCGCACCGCATGCGCAAGTTCGACACCATCCTCATCGAGGTGAACCCGCGGCACGTGCGCTACTACGAGCGGGTGCTCGGCTTCCACGTCGTCGGCCAGGAGCGCCTGAACCGCCGCGTCAATGCGCCGGCCGTGCTGCTGATGGCCGACTTCGACTACATCCGCGAGCAGATCGGCACGTTCGGCGGCCGCCCGGAGCTGGCCGCCACCGAACGGTCGCTGTATCCGCACTTCTTCTCGCTCAAGGAAGAGGCCGGGATCATCACGCGCATGATGCAGGCGCAGAGGGCCGCGTCGCCGCACATCAACTGACCGCGCGCCGCCGCGGCGCCCGCGTCGATAGCATCGGCACCTTGTGTCCGATGCCGCGAGGGCGCCCATGGCTTCGTCTCCCACCCCCAGGATCACCCTCTACGAGCGCTGGCTGCGCGAGCATCGAGGCCTGGCCTTCGACCGCTACGACGAGCTCTGGCAGTGGTCGGTGACCGACCTCGAGGGCTTCTGGTCGTCGGTCTGGGAGTTCTTCGCGATCGAATCGGCGACCCCCTTCGAGCGCGTGCTCGAGGATCGCCGCATGCCGGGGGCCCGCTGGTTCACCGGCGCGACGGTCAACTACGCGCGCCAGGTCTTCCGCCACGCCGATGCGGCCCACGCCGCAGGTCATCCGGCCGTCGTCTTCCAGAACGAGCGCATGGCTGCGCCGGTGGAGATGACATGGCCCGTGCTGCGCGCCCAGGTGCGCTCGCTGGCGGCGCGACTGCTGGCGATGGGCGTGGCCCCGGGCGACCGCGTCGCCGCGTACCTGCCCAACACGCCGCAGACGGTGGTCGCGTTTCTCGCCTGCGCCAGCGTCGGAGCGGTGTGGTCGGTGTGCTCGCCCGACATGGGCCCGGTGGCGGTGCTCGACCGCTTCCGCCAGATCGCACCCAAGGTGCTGTTCGCCGTCGACGGCCAGGTCTGGGGTGGCGCACGCCACGACCGGCGCGTCGTCGTCCACGAGGTCCTGGCGGGCCTGCCCGGCGTCGAGCACGTCGTCGTGGTGGCCGACCTCGACCCCGCCACCGACGCCGCGGGGTTCGCCGCCCCTGGGCGCAGCGCGCACCGCTTCGAGGAACTCATCTGCGATGCCGACGGCCCCGACCCGCTGTGGCTGCCCTTCGACCACCCGCTGTGGATCGTCTACTCCAGCGGCACGACGGGCCTGCCCAAGGCCATCGTCCACGGCCACGGCGGGATCATCCTCGAAGGGCTCAAGGGCGGCGCGCTGCACAACGACCTCGCGCCCAGCGCAGAGGCCGGCGAACGCTTCCACTGGTTCAGCACCACGGGCTGGATCATGTGGAACGCGCAAGTCGGCGCCTTGCTGGGCGGCACCACAGTCTGCCTGTACGACGGCAACCCGGGCGGCGCCCGCGCCGCCGAGGGCGTGCACGACTGGGGCACGCTCTGGCGCTTCGCGGGGGCCAGCCGCGCCACGTTCTTCGGCGCTGGCGCGGCCTTCTACGCCTCGTGCATGAAGGCCGGCGTCGAGCCGATGCGCGAGGCCGACCTGTCGCGGCTGCGCGCCGTCGGCTCCACCGGCTCGCCGCTGTCGGAAGACGGGTACCGGTGGATCTGGCAACACTGCCCGCAGGTCGACGGCCAGCCGATCTGGCTGGCACCCATCAGCGGCGGCACCGACTTCGCCGGCGCCTTCGTCGGCGGGCTGCGCACGCTGCCCGTCCACGCCGGCGAGATGCAGTGCCGCTGCCTGGGCGCGGCGGTGCAGGCCTATGCCGAGCCCGACGCGAACGGCGTGGGTGCGCCGCTCGTCGACCAGGTCGGCGAACTGGTCTGTACCGAGCCGATGCCGTCGATGCCGCTCTTCTTCTGGGGCGACGAGGGCGACCGCCGCTACCGTGAGAGCTATTTCGACATGTATCGCCACCCCGACGGCCGCGGCATCTGGCGCCACGGCGACTGGATCCGGCTCGTGCCGCGCGAGGGGGCGCTGGGCGCCGTGATCTACGGCCGCAGCGACGCCACCATCAACCGCCATGGCGTGCGCATGGGCACGGCCGAGCTCTATCGCGCCGTCGAGGCCCTGCCCGAGGTGCTCGACA
Source organism: Rubrivivax sp. (assembly GCA_044374875.1). Lineage (GTDB taxonomy): Bacteria > Pseudomonadota > Gammaproteobacteria > Burkholderiales > Burkholderiaceae_C > Rubrivivax. The sequence continues at coordinate 7,139 of JBILNT010000029.1, read as the reverse complement.
GCCTCGTCGTCGACCTCGAGTACCTCGGCCGCGAGAGCTTCATGCCGCTGTTCGTGGTGCTGCGCCCCGGCCTCGTGCTGGACGACGGGCTCGGGCAGCGGCTGCGCCGTGCCATCCGCGAGGCGCTGTCGCCGCGCCACGTGCCCAGCGTGATCCTGCAGGTCGACGCCGTTCCGCGCACCCTGTCGGGCAAGAAGATGGAGCTGCCGGTCAAGAAGCTGCTGATGGGCGCCGCACCCGAGAGCGTGTTCAAGCGCGACGCCATGGCCAACGCCGGCTGCGTCGACTGGTTCGCCGACTACGCGCGGCGGCGCGAGGCCGGCACCGCATGAAAATGCACGCCATGAGCACCATCGAACAAGACCTGCTGAGCCCGGCCGAGTACATCCGCAGCCACATCCGCACCGTGCCCGACTGGCCGGCGCCGGGCGTGCAGTTCCGCGACATCACGCCGCTGCTGGCCAACCCGCGCGTCTTCCGCGTGCTGATCGACGAGTTCGTCCACCGCTACTTCGACGTGCGGCCGGCCGCCATCGCCGGGCTCGACGCCCGCGGCTTCATCATCGGCTCGGTCGTCGCCTACGAGCTCAACATCGGTTTCGTGCCGATACGCAAGAAGGGCAAGCTGCCCTTCACCACGGTCGAGGAAACCTACGAGCTCGAGTACGGCTCGGCGACGGTGGAGGTGCACGTCGACGCCGTGAAGCCGGGCGACCGCGTGGTGCTGATCGACGACCTCATCGCCACCGGCGGCACGATGATGGCCGGCAGGAAGCTGCTCGAACGGCTGGGCGCGCAGGTCATCGAGGGCGCGGCCATCGTCGACCTGCCCGAGCTCGGCGGCTCGGCCAAGCTGCGCGAGTCGGGCCTGCCGCTGTTCACGCTGGTGGACTTCGCGGGGCATTGAGGCGTCACCCGCGGGATGAACCCGGCCCAGGCATTCCCCACAAGCAGGCTTCCGCGCCGCCGCGTGCGGCCGGACTGACCGGTGGCCGCACTCCTGTCGGCACTGTGCCTGCTGGCCGTGGGCGTGCTGCTCCTGGCCGAAGCGAGTCGTCATGCGGCAGCGCGCGCCGTCTCGAAGTCGCTGGCCAGCGTCTCCTTCGTCGGCGTCGCGCTCGCGCTCGATGCGGCCGCTTCCACGCACGGCCGGCTCGTCCTCGGCGCCCTGGTGCTGTCGCTCGTCGGTGACCTGCTGCTGCTGTCGGCCCGCCCACGCGCCTTCCTCGGCGGTCTCGTCGCCTTCCTGCTGGCGCACCTGGCCTACGCGGCGGCCTTCCTGCAGCTGGGCGTGGCGCCCGAGGTGACGGCGGCCGCAGCCGCTGCCGCACTGCTCGTGGCCGCTGGCGTGCTGCGCTGGCTGAGGCCCTCGATGGGCCCCACGTGGCGGGTGCCCGTCGCCGCCTACGTCGTCGTGATCATGGCGATGTGCACGCTGGCGATAGGCCACGCCGGCCAGTCAGGCGCCGGGGTCGTCGCGCTCGGCGCAGTGGCCTTCGCCGCCTCGGATCTGGCCGTTGCACGCGAGAAGTTTGTCCGCACTTCCTTCGTCAACAAGGCGTGGGGCCTGCCACTCTACTATGCAGCGCAACTGCTGCTGGCCTGGTCGGTGGCGGGCCCGGCCTGACCGGGGAGTCGCACCGCGGCGGCGCCGGCTGCCGTCATTTCCCGATGCAGAACCGCCCGAAAATCTCGCCCAGCAGGTCGTCGGGCGAAAACGCACCGGTGATGGTGCCCAGCGCCTCGTGGGCCAGGCGCAGTTCCTCGGCCAGCAGGTCGAGCGCGGCATCGCGCTGTGCGGCGTGCTCTCGTGCCGCCTCAATGTGAGTGCCTGCTTCAGCCAAAGCCTCCAGGTGGCGGGCACGGGCCGTGAACAGGCCTTCAGGCGCCGCATGCCAGCCCGCGAGTTCGAGCAGGCGCCGCCGCAGCCGCTCCAGGCCTTCGCCGCTGCGCGCCGAAAGGGCCAGCGCGTCGCCCGGCAAGGCCGCGGCCGCGGCGTCGGCCTTGTTGTGCACGTCGAGCACCGGCACCCCGCCCGGCAGGCGGGCACGAATGGCGTCGTCGGCTGCACCGTAGGCGGGTTCGGCCGCGCGCGTCAGGTCGTGCAGGAAGAGCACCGCGTCGGCGCCGGCGATCGCCTCCCAGCTGCGGCCGATGCCGATGCGCTCGACCTCGTCGGCCGCCTGCTCGTCACTGCGCAGCCCGGCGGTGTCGACGACATGCACGGGCACGCCCTCGATCTGGATCGTCTCGCTGACGCGGTCGCGGGTGGTCCCGGCGATGGGCGTCACGATGGCAAGCTCGGCACCGGCCAGGGCGTTCAGCAGCGAGCTCTTGCCGGCGTTGGGCTGGCCCGCGATGACCACCCGCATCCCCTCGCGCAGCAGCGCGCCCTGGCGCGCCCGCGCCATCACGCCGGCCAGCGCCTCGGCGATGCCTTCCAGCTGCGCGCGCGCCCCCGCCTTCTCGAGGAAGTCGATCTCCTCCTCGGGGAAGTCGAGCGTGGCCTCCACGAGCGTGCGCAGCGTCACCATGCGCGCGGCCAGCGAGTCGATCTCGCGCGAGAAGGCGCCGGCCAGCGAGCGCGACGCCGAACGCGCCGCCGCCTCGGTGCTGGCGTCGATCAGGTCTGCCACGGCCTCGGCCTGCGCCAGGTCGAGCTTGCCGTTCAGGAACGCGCGCTCGGTGAACTCGCCGGGCTCGGCCAGGCGCAGCCCCATGGCGGCACCCGCTTCCAGGCAACGGGCCAGCAGGAGTTGCAGCACGACCGGGCCGCCGTGGGCCTGCAGTTCGAGCACGTCCTCGCCGGTGTAGGAGTTCGGCGCCGGGAAGTGGATCGCCAGGCCCTGGTCGATGGGGCCGCCGTCGTCACCGCGGAACGGGCCGAAGGTCGCCGCGCGCGGCGGGGGCAGGCGACCGAGGAGGGCCAGCGCGAGCGCGGACAGGTCGCGCCCCGATGCGCGGACGATGCCCACCGCACCGCGACCGGGAGCCGTCGCGATGGCGACGATGGGGTCGGCATGACGCGCCAGCGGCGCGCGGCGGGAGGCCGGGCTCATCGCGACCTGTCGATGAAGGCGTACAGGCCAGCGACCGATGAAGAAGGGGATGCCGCGATGGCACCCCCGTGAATGGCGCGGGCGGAGCGCGGGGGGTTGAAACCCCGTGGAACTCCCGAGCCGACCGGCGCTTCCGGTCGGGTCGACCCGCATGTACGGATTCTCCGCACACGCGGGCGACGACCAACCCCCCGCGCGGGCGGTGCACGGCGCGTGGAACGTGAACAAAGCACGTTCCGACGCACCACCGCGGGGGTTACTTGCCCAGCACTCCCAGCTGCTTGTTGATGAACCACTGCTGCGCGATCGACAGGATGTTGTTGACCAGCCAGTACAGCACCAGCCCCGCCGGGAAGAAGAAGAACATCACGCCGAAGGCCAGCGGCATGATCCACATGAGCCTGGCCTGCATCGGATCGGGCGGCGTCGGGTTCAGCCACACCTGCATCAGCGAAGAAGCCGTCATCAGCACCGGCAGGATGAACCACGGGTCAGGGCGGGACAGGTCGTGGATCCAGCCGATCCACGGCGCGTTGCGCATCTCCACGCTCGACAGCAGCACCCAGTACAGCGCGATGAAGAAGGGCATCTGCACCAGGATGGGCAGGCAGCCGCCGAGCGGGTTGACCTTCTCCTCGCGGTAGATGCGCATCATCTCCTGCTGCATCTGCTGAGGCTTGTCCTTGTAGCGCTCGCGCAGCTCGGTCACCCGCGGCGCCACGGCCTTCATCTTGGCCATCGAGCGGTAGGCGCTGGCGTTGAGCCAGTAGAAGGCGATCTTCAGCAGCACCACCAGCGCGACGATCGCCCAGCCCCAGTTGCCGATCACGGCATGCAGCTTGTCGAGCAGCCAGAACAGCGGCTTGGCCAGGATGGTGAACCAGCCGTAGTCCTTCACCAGCTCCAGCCCCGGGGCCAGCGCGGCGAGCTTGTTCTCCTCCTGCGGGCCGGCGAAGAGCTTGGCCTCGTGCGACTTGCTCGCACCCGGCGCCAGTTCGCCCACGGGCAGCACCATCGCCACCGAATAGAGGTTGTTCGCCACCTTGGCCGCGCGGAACTCGCGCGGGCCGCCTGCAGGAAGCAGCCAGGCCGAGGCGAAGTAGTGCTGCACCATCGCGATCCAGCCATCGCTGGCCGCCTTGTCGTGGCTGGCACTGCCCTTGGCGATGTCCTTGAAGTCGATCTTCTGGAACTTCGCCGCATCGGTGTAGATCGCCGGCCCGGTGAAGGTGAAGTAGAGCGACGACTCGCCCTCCGGCGGGTTGCCGTCGCGGGCCAGCTGCAAGTAGAGCTGCGGCGAGATGGGGGCCGCCGTGCCGTTGACCACCTCGTGCTTCACGCCGATCACGTAATCGCCGCGGCGCAGCGTGTAGGTCTTGGCGAATTTGACGCCGTCGTCGCTGGCCGCCTCGAAGCGCAGCGTCAGCTCGTTGCCGCCAGCGGCGAGCTGGCGCTCGCCCGGCACGATCGTCATGCGCGTGAGGTGGTTGGGCAGCGCCACCCCGGCCTGGCCGGTGATCAGGCCGGTCTGTGCCACGTAGGCACGCCGCGCACTCTGGTCGAACAGCACGACGTTGCGCGTCGGGTCGACCAGGTCGGCGTGCTTCAGCAGTTCCAGCCGGACGAGCGAGCCGCCCTGGCTGTCGAAGGTCGCCTTGACGACGTCGGTGGTGACGGTGACCTGTTCGCTCGCCGTCGCCTGCGCCGCCGGCACGCTGGCTGGCGCCGCCGCACCCGGCGTCGCGGCCGCGATGGCAGCCGGCGCAGGCACGGCCGCCGAGCCTGCTGGCGACACGCCGGGCGCCGACGCACCGGCAGCCGGTCGCGGCGCACCGCCGAAGATCGACGGCTGGCCGGTGTGCTTGTTCCACGCGTCCCAGATCAGGACGAGCGACATCGTGAACACCACCCACAGCAGGGTGCGGCGGATATCGGTCATGGGAGGTTCTGGTTGGAAGAGGTTTCGTCGGCGGGGACGAGGCCGAGGCGGCCGAACAATCCGCGCCCGGGCAGGCGAACACGGTCCGGTACGGGGTCGCAGCCACCGTCGCACCAGGGGTGGCAGCGCAGCAACCGGGCGGCGCCAAGCGCGCTGCCACCCAGCGCACCGTGGCGCTGCAGCGCCTCGAGCGTGTAGGCAGAACACGTCGGCTCGAAGCGGCACGCGTTGCCCAGCCAGGGCTTGAGCAGCAATCGGTAACCCCGAACGACCAGGATCAAGGACTGTCGCGGCAGATCTGCGAGGCGGGACAGCATCGTCGCTCCGGTGTGCGGCAGGACCGGCCTGGCGCTGCGGCTCAGCCGCGATCCGCCGCACGGGCGGCAACCGCGCGGCCGAAGAGCTGGTCGAGCTCGGTGCGCACGGCCAGGGCCAGGGCGTCCGATGCTGCCGACGGGAACTTTTCGCGCGCGAAGGGCAGACGAAGACGCACCACCCACAAGCCGGGCTGCAGGCGGGAGGCAAACCGCTCGGCCACAGCGCGGATCTGCCGGCGCAGCAGATTTCTCGTCACTGCGCGCCGGGCATGCCGCTTGGGGATCACGCAGCCCAGCAGCAGCTGTTCACCGGCCAAGTCATCCACAGATCCGTGCACTGCGTCGACGGACCCTGTGGATAACCCAGTTTCCGCCAACTCTGGCGAACCCGTCGGCGCGGCGCGATCGACCCTGTTCACGTGGTGCAAGGCGAAGTGAGCACTTCGGATTCTGGACGGCGACGCCAGCGCCTTCTCGAAATCGGCCTTGTGAACAATGTGGCCGATCATCGACGCCGGCGCGCCAGGTCTCAGACGGCCAGCCGCTTGCGACCCTTGGCTCGGCGGGCGTTGATGACTGCGCGGCCGCCGCGGGTCTTCATGCGAACGAGGAAACCGTGGGTGCGCGCGCGACGGATCTTCGAGGGCTGATAGGTGCGCTTCATGGCATTTCAGGGTGTTGTGCCCCGTCGCGGCAGGCGATTCGGAGCGTGGCAGGCAAGGACGCCTGGGATCGGGGACAACTCGCGGCGACCCGCTTCAAGCCGGTGCGCCGTCAACCAGGGCTATGTCGCAATGCCGTGCACGGCAAGGCAGCCCGGCCCCCGGGGGAACCCGCGATTACAGCAAAAATGCTCTTCAGGGTCAAACACTTGCAGGGCAATCCGCGGTTCCCCCCCGGGATTGACCCAAGGCTCCGGACTGTGGATAACCGCCCACGACGAGGCCGTCATGCCTACAATCCGGCGGCCTTCGCGAAGAAGATTTCCACAGCCCATGAGTCTCGATCTCTGGCAACGCGGCTGCGAGCGACTCGCCGTCGAATTGCCCGAACAGCAGTTCAACACCTGGATCCGGCCGCTGCCGCCGGCGCTGGTCAGTGACCATGGCGCCGAGGCCGCCGTGGTGTCGGTGCGCGTGCCGAACCGCTTCAAGCTTGACTGGATCCGGACCCAGTACGCCCGCCGCATCGAGACCTTGCTGACCGACATCGCCGGCAAGCCGGTGCGCCTCGAGCTGACGCTCGCACAGCGCGACGACCCGCCGCGGCCGGCAACCGGCGCCGCGGCGGCAGACCCGGCGGTGCGACCGGCCGCAGTGGATGCCGGTGCGCCTGTCTCGCTGGCCTCGGCCTCGGCGAACGTCCTGGCAGGCGCCCAGCCGGCTTCCTCGGCTGCAGCCCCGGTCATGCGCACCGGTCCGGCCGCGGTGCCCCCGGCTGCCACCCGTCACCGCCTCAACCCGCAGCTCACCTTCGACACCCTGGTCGCCGGCCGCGCCAACCAGATGGCCCGCACCGCCGCACTGCACGTCGCCGGTGCACCGGGCCAGATGTACAACCCGCTGTTCATCTACGGCGGTGTCGGCCTGGGCAAGACACACCTCGTGCACGCCGTCGGCAACGCTTTGCTCAAGGACAACCCCGACGCCCGCGTGCTCTACCTGCACGCCGAGCAGTTCATCAGCGACGTCGTCAAGAACTACCAGCGCAAGACCTTCGACGAGCTCAAGGCCAAGTACCACCAGCTCGACCTGCTGCTGATCGACGACGTGCAGTTCTTCGCCGGCAAGGACCGCACCCAGGAGGAGTTCTTCAACGCCTTCG
>JBILNT010000028.1:0-26582 GCA_044374875.1 Rubrivivax sp. | reverse complement strand
CATCTGCTCGGCGAGGTCGCGCGCGTACTCCATGCCACCGGAGCGCGGCGTCAGGATCAGTTCGGCACCGAAGGCCTTCATCGTCTGCGCCCGCTCGATCGAGAGGTCCTCCGGCATGATCAGCACCATGCGGTAGCCGCGGATCGCCGCGGCCATCGCCAGCGCGATGCCGGTGTTGCCGGAGGTGGCCTCGATGAGCGTGTCGCCGGGGCGGATCTCGCCGCGCTCCTCGGCGCGGCGGATCATGCTGATCGCAGGGCGATCCTTGACCGATCCGGCCGGGTTGTTGCCCTCGAGCTTGCCGAGGATCACGTTGCCACGGGCATCGCCGGCGTTTCCGGGCAGGCGCTGCAGGCGCACCAGCGGCGTGCGGCCGATCGCTTCCTCGAGGGTCATGTAGTGCGGCGCGGGTCTGTCGGCCATGTCGTTCTCCACTCCAGCGGAAGATTGTCGCAGCCGGCGCCCGGCCGCGAGGGGGGTGCGTGCCATAATCCAAGTCGCCGCTGCTCCCATCGGCCCCGGCTCCGCCGCCCGCGTGACGAAATCGGTAGACGTAGCGGACTCAAAATCCGCCGCCGCAAGGCGTGCCAGTTCGAGTCTGGCCGCGGGCACCAGCTGACCGCACCGAGGGCATGGCTGCCTGCAGGGTCACACTGCGCCCGCTGCGGCCCGCAGCCGTCGCGGACGACTCGCGCATGCACACGTATTCCGCCGTCCCGAAGCCGTCTTCCCGCCGATGCCGCCGATCCCACCCGTCACGCAGGCCCTGATGCTCCTGTGCACGGCCGTGTACTGCCTGCAGGTGTTCGTGAACCTCGAGGCCTGGCTGGCGCTGTGGCCGCTGGACACCGGCCGCTTCATGCCCTGGCAGGTGCTGAGCTACGCCTTCCTGCACGGCGACCTGTTCCACCTGTTCTTCAACATGCTCGGCCTGTGGATGTTCGGCTCCGAGCTGGAGCGGCTGTGGGGACGCAACCGCTATCTGCAGTTCCTGCTCGCGGGCGTGCTCGCCGCGGCGGCGGTGCAGATCGTCTTCACCGCGATCGTGGGCTCGCCCGTGCCGACGGTGGGCGCCTCGGGCGGCCTGTTCGCGCTGCTGCTGGCCTTCGGCATGCTGTTCCCGAACCGGATCATCATGCCGCTGTTCCCCCCGATCCCGATGAAGGCCCGCACCTTCGTCATCGTGTTCGGCACGATCGAGCTGGTGCTGGGCATCATGGGCGGTGGCGGCATCGCCCACTTCGCCCACCTCGGCGGCATGGTCGGCGGCTTCCTGATGATCCGCTACTGGCGCCGCCAGCCGCCCTTCGGTTCACGCCGACGCTGAGCGTGCGCCGCGGGCCGCCGCCAGTGGCAGGCTGGCTCGCTTCCTGATCCCGAATTCCCCTGCACGCGCGTCGGCGTCTCGCGTGCGCCATGCTGCGCCGACCGCCCCAACCCGCCGGGAGCAGCACCGTGCAGCGCATCCTCGCCGTGATCCGTTCGTGGCCGAACCTGGCGGCCTGCGCGCTCGCGCTGCTGCTGGGCAGTCTGCCCCCCGGCAATGCCGTGGCCCAATCAGAGATCGAGTCGACATCGCGGGCGCTGCAGCGGGCCAGCGACTCGGTGGTCGGCCTCGAGGTGCTTGCCGTCGAGGATGCCCGCTCGGCGGGCACGCTAGGGCGCCAGCGCGAGGGCTCGGGCGTCGTGATCGGCGAAGACGGTCTCGTGCTGACGATCGGCTACCTGATCCTGGAGGCCCAACAGGTGTTTCTGGTCACCGACGATGGCCGGCGCATTCCCGCGCGAGCGGTGGCCTACGACGTGTCCACCGGCTTCGGCCTGGTGCAGGCGCTGGCGCCGCTGAAGATCGAGCCGGCCCCGCTCGGCGACGCGATGACGGCGCGCCACGACGAGCCGCTCGTGTTCGTGAGCGGCGGCAAGGGCGCCGGCGTGAGCGTGGCGCGGCTTGTCTCGCGGCGGGCGTTCTCCGGCTACTGGGAGTACCACATCGACCAGGCGCTCTTCACCACGCCGGCCCGCAGCGACCACAGCGGCGCCGGGCTGTTCAACGCGAGGGGCGAGCTGGTCGGCATCGGGTCGCTCGTTGTCCAGGACGCGGCGGGCAGCGAGGTCGGCCGGCTGCCGGGCAACATGTTCGTGCCCGTCGACCTGCTCAAGCCGGTGCTCGGCGAGCTGCGCGAGCGCGGCAGCTCGCGCGCCAGCGAGCGGGCCTGGATGGGCGTCAACTGCGTCGAGCAGGACGGCCGCGTGCGCATCGCGCGCGTCAGTGACGACAGCCCCGCCGACGTCGCCGGGCTCGAGCGCGGCGACCTGATCACCGCGGTCGACGGCGTGACCGTGGGCAGCCTCGAGCAGCTGTGGAAGCGCCTGTGGGCGGGCGACCGCGCCGAGCGTGCGGTGGTCGTGGAGATCGAGCGCCGCGGCGAGCGTCAGGTCGTCACCGTGCAGACGGTGGACCGTGCGAAGACACTGCGCCGGGCGCAGGGGATCTGAGCAGCGACGACCGCGTCCGCGGCTTCAGCCGGCCTGCAGGCCTTCGCGCACCGTCGGGTAGCGCAGCACGAGGCGCAGCTCGCGCTCGAGCCGGCGGTTGGCCAGCCGGCGCGACTCGCTCATGAAGCTCAGCTGCATCGGCGAGAGCACCGCCGCCGCCCCGGCACGGCTCACACGCGGCGGCCGCGGCAGACCGCAGAGGTCGGCCGCGAGGTCGAAGTAGTCGCCCATCTTCAGCTCGGTGCGGTCGCACGCGTGGTAGACGCGCTGCGGCGCACCGCGGACCAGCGCCGCGACGCATGCGCGGGCCAGGTCGTCGGCGTGCACGTGGTTGGTGTGGACGTCGTCTTCCCTGGCGAGCACCGGCGTGCCGCGCAGCAGGCGCTCTCGCGGGTGGCCCCCGGGACGGTCGGCGGCATAGATTCCAGGGATGCGCAGGATCGAAACGCCCACCCCGCTGGCCCGGCCCCACCAGCGCAGCACCGCCTCGGCATCGACGCGACGGCGCGCACGGTCGGTGGCCGGCGCCACCGGCCGGGTCTCGTCGAAGAAGGCACCGCCGGCGTCGCCGTAGACGCCGGTCGTGCTGGCGTAGACCAGGCGCGCCACGCGCCCGCCGCGGGCCAGCGCGCGGACGAGCGCCCGCGTGCGCAGATCGGTGGCGCCCTCGGCCTGGGGCGGTGCCAGGTGCAGCACCGCATCGGCCAGGCGGGCCAGCCGGCCGAGCGTGGCCGGCTCGTCGAGGTTGCCCAGCAGCGGCACCACGCCTTCGCGGCGCAGCGCCTCGACACGCTGCGGCGACGAGGTGAGCGCCAGGACTCGCCAGCGCGGCACGAGCAGCCGCGCGACGCGCACGCCGACGTCTCCACAGCCGACGATCAGCAGCGCAGGCCGGCGCGCGGAGGCCGGCGGAAGGACATTGGGGTTCATGGGTTCGGCAGGCGGCCACACCGGCCGCGATGTGGCGCCGGTGCGGGCATGCGGCCAAGGGCACAATCGGGGCAGAGTGTAAGAGCGCCATCCGGCGACCCACCCCACACCTGCGCGCCATGAGTTTCCAAGTGACGATCAAGCCCGCCGACCGCAGCTTCGCGGTCGAGCGCGACGAACCCATCCTCGCGGCGGCGATTCGCCAGGGCATCGGGCTTCCCTACGGCTGCCGCGACGGCGCCTGCGGATCATGCAAGAGCCGGCTGCTCGAGGGCCGGGTGATCCACGGCGCGCACCAGACCAAGGCGCTCTCGGCGGCCGAGGAGGATGCCGGCTTCATCCTGACCTGCTGCGCCACGCCGCAGACCGACTGCGTGGTCGAGGCGCGCAGCGTGCCCGGCGTCGGCGAGTTCCCGGTGCTGAAGATGCCCAGCCGCGTGATGTCGATCGAGCGCCCGGCTGCCGACGTCGCGGTGCTGAAGCTGCAGCTGCCGGCCAACCAGAACTTCCAGTACCGCGCCGGCCAGTACGTCGAGTTCATCCTGCGCGACGGCGCCCGCCGCAGTTACAGCATGGCCAACGCCCCGCACCAGCTCGGCAACCCGCCCGCCATCGAGCTGCACGTACGCCACATGCCCGGCGGCCGCTTCACCGACCACGTCTTCGGGGCGATGAAGGACAAGGAGATCCTGCGCATGGAAGGGCCCTTCGGCAGCTTCTTCCTGCGCGAGGAGTCGGCCAAGCCGATGGTGCTGCTGGCCAGCGGCACGGGATTCGCGCCCATCAAGGCACTGATCGAGCACATGCGCCACAAGGGCATTGACCGCCCGGCGGTGCTGTACTGGGGCTGCCGCCGCAAGGCCGACCTCTACCAGCATGACTGGTGCGTGCGGGCGGCCGCGGAAATGCCGAACCTGCGCTACGTGCCCGTGCTGTCCGAGCCCGCCGCGGAGGACGCCTGGGACGGCCGCACCGGCTTCGTCCACCAGGCCGTGATGGCCGACCTGCCCGATCTCTCGGGGCACCAGGTCTACGCCTGCGGCGCGCCGGTGATGGTCGACTCGGCGCAGCGCGACTTCGTGCAGCGCTGCGGGTTGCCCGCCGACGAGTTCTACGCCGACAGCTTCACCTCGGAACGCGACAAGCAGGGAGCCGCCGCATGAAGACCACCCGCCGCTCGGCGCTCGGCGCCGCCGCCACACTGGCCGCGCTGGCTGCCCTGCCCGCCTGGGCACAGCAACCGCGCACCACGCGGCTGGTCGTGCCCTACCCGCCCGGCGGCCCGCTGGACATCGTCGCGCGGGCGCTGGCCGAGCGCACCCGGGACACGCTGGGCACCGTCGTCGTCGAGAACCGGCCCGGCGCGGGCGGGAACCTGGGCGCCGACCAGGTCGCGAAGTCGGCCCCCGACGGCCAGACCCTGGTGATGGGCGCGGTGGCCACCCACGCGATCAACCCCTGGCTCTACGCGAAGATCCCGTACGACCCGATACGCGACTTCACGCCGGTGACGCTGGTGGCCCAGGTGCCCAACGTGCTGGTGATGAACGCCGAGGCGGCCGCACGGCTGAAGATCGAGACGCTGGCCGACCTGGTGGCCTACGCGAAGCGCAACCCTGGCCGGTTGAACTACGGCTCGGGCGGCAACGGCAGCGCCGGGCACCTGGCCGGCGAGATGTTCAAGGCGCAGGCGGGGCTGTTCATCGTCCACATCCCCTATGCCGGCGGCCCGCCGGCGCAGCTCGCGCTGGTCAGCAGCCAGGTCGACTTCAACTTCGACAACCTCGCCGCGGCGTCGGCCAACATCCGCAGCGGCAAGCTCAAGGCGCTGGCGGTCACCACCGCGCGGCGCTCGAGCGCGATGCCCGACGTGCCCACCGTGGCCGAGGCTGGCGCGGCCGTGGGCCTCAAGAACTTCGACATCTCGACCTGGTTCGGGATCTTCGGCCCGGCGAAGATGCCGGGCGACGTGACCATGCGGCTGAACAAGGCCTTCGTCGACGCGCTGGGATCGCCCGAGCTGAAGGCCCGCATGACCACGCTGATGGCCGAGCCCGCACCGACCACGCCCGAGCAGTTCGGCGAGTTCGTGCGCGCCGAGCTCGCCAAGTACGAGAAGGTCGTCAAGGCCTCGGGCGCTCGGGTCGACTGAGGCCGGCCGAGGGGCGCTGCGGCGCCCCGGCCGCGTCCTTCACTCGCCGAGGTAGGCGGCGCGCACCTTCGGGTCGTTCAGCAGCGCCTTGGCGTCGCCGTCCATCGTGACCAGGCCCGAGTCCATCACGTAGCCGCGGTCGGCCAGGCCGAGCGCGCGCGAGGCATTCTGCTCGACCAGCAGCACGGTCGTGCCGCGGCCGTGGATGTCGGCCACGACCTCGAAGATCTTGTCCACCATGATGGGCGACAGGCCCATCGACGGTTCGTCGAGCAGCAGCACCTTCGGCCTCGCCATCAGGGCGCGGCCCATCGCCAGCATCTGCTGCTCGCCGCCGGACATCGTGCCGGCCAGCTGGTTGCGGCGCTCCTTCAGGCGAGGGAACAGCCCGAAGACCATCTCGATGTCGCTGTCGATCTCGGAGTCGTTGCGGATGAACGCCCCCATCTGCAGGTTCTCGACGATGGTCATGCGCGTGAAGGTGCCGCGGCCCTCGGGCACCATCACCAGGCCCTGCTTGGCGAGATCCCAGGCGCCCTGTCCCTTGATGCTGCGGCCCAGGTACTCGATGTCCCCGGCGGCGACCGGCTGCGTGCCGGTCACGGCCTTGAGCGTGGTGGTCTTGCCGGCGCCGTTGGCGCCGATCAGGCTGACCAGCTCGCCCTGCCGGACCTCGAAGCTGATTCCCTTCACGGCCTGGATGCCGCCGTAGGCGACCTTCAGGTCGGTCACCTTCAACATCGTGGTGGTCATCTTCGCGCGCCCTTCAGTGGTGGCCGGCGCCGAGGTAGGCCTCGATCACCTTCTCGTTCTTCTGCACTTCCGCCGGCGTGCCTTCGGCGATCTGCTTGCCGTAGTCGAGCACGGTGACGCGGTCGCACAGCCCCATGACGAGCTTCACGTCGTGCTCGATGAGCAGGATGGTGCGGCCGTCGTTGCGGATGCGGTCGATCAGCTCGCGCAGCACCACCTTCTCGGTGGCGTTCATGCCAGCGGCCGGCTCGTCGAGCGCGATCAGCTTGGGATCGGTGGCCAGCGCGCGAGCGATCTCCAGGCGCCGCTGGTCGCCGTACGACAGCGTGCGCGCCTTGTACTCGGCATAGCGGCCGATACCGACGTAGTCGAGCAACTCCTGGGCACGCTGCGCGATCTCGGCTTCCTCCTGGCGGAACGCGCCGGTGCGGAAGATGGCGCCCAGCAGGCCCGAGCCGGTGCGCACGTGGCGACCGACCATCACGTTCTCCAGCGCCGTCATCTCGGGGAACAGGCGGATGTTCTGGAACGTGCGGGCGATGCCGGCCTTGGCAACCTCGTGCACCGCCGCGGGCTTGTAGGGCTGGCCGCCAAGCTCGAAGCTGCCGGCGTCGGGAATGTACAGGCCGGTGATGACGTTGAAGAAGGTCGTCTTGCCCGCGCCGTTGGGGCCGATCAGGCCGTAGACCTGCCCCTTGCGGATCTCGATGCCGACGTCGGAGAGCGCCTGCAGGCCGCCGAAGCGCTTGCTGACGCCCTGGACCTTGAGGACGATGTCGTTCATGGTGCGTTCCTCCTGCTCAGCGCACCGGCGTGGGGGCCGCCTTGCCGTGCTCCGGCGACGGCCACAGGCCGCGCGGGCGCAGCAGCATGATCGAGATCATCGCCAGCGCGATCAGCAGCTGGCGCAGGATGGCGGAGTCGAGGCGGCCGCCGGTCATCTCCTGCAGCGGGCCGGCGACGTAGCGCAGCACCTCGGGCAGCGCGGCGAGCATCAGCGCGCCGAGGATCACGCCGGGGATGTGCCCGATGCCCCCGAGCACCACCATCGCCACGACCATCACGCTCTCCATCAGGCTGAAGGACTCGGGCGAGACGAAGCCCTGGAAGGCCGCGAACATCGAGCCCGAAACGCCGCCGAACGTCGCGCCCATGCCGAAGGCCAGCAGCTTCATGTTGCGGGTGTTGATGCCCATTGCCTTGGCGGCGATCTCGTCCTCGCGGATGGCCATCCAGGCGCGGCCGATGCGCGAGCGCTCGAGCCGGCTGCAGATCACCACGCTCACGACCACCAGCACCAGGAACAGGTAGTAGTACAGCGTGACCGAGGCGATGCGGAAGTCCCCGATCATCAGCGGCTTGCCGAAGTCGAAGCCGAACAGCGTCATCGAGTCGATGCGGTCGAGGCCGCGCGGGCCGTTGGTGATGTTGACCGGATGCTCGAGGTTGTTCATGAACACGCGGATGATCTCGCCGAAGCCCAGCGTGACGATGGCCAGGTAGTCGCCGCGCAGCTTGAGCACCGGCATGCCCAGCAGCACGCCGGCGATGGCCGCCAGCAGCGCTGCCAGCGGTATCACCACCCAGATCGGCGTGTGCAGCCCGTTGGGGAAGGCGGCCGCGATCCATTCGAAGGTCTCGAACAGGTGCGGGCTGGCCATCAGCGCGAACATGTAGGCGCCGACCGCGTAGAACGCCACGTAGCCGAGGTCGAGCAGGCCGGCGTAGCCGACCACGATGTTCAGGCCCAGCGCCAGCAGCACGTAGAGCAGCGCCAGCGCCATGATGCGCACCCAGCCCTGGCCGAACTGCTGCGCCACCAGCGGCAACGCCAGCAGCGCGACCGCGGCGATCAGGAAGACGACGAGCTTGTTGTTCTTCATCGGACGCTCCTCAGGCACGGTCGGCCACGCGCTCGCCAAGCAGGCCCTGCGGCCGCAGCGTGAGCACGAGGATCAGGGCTACGAAGGCGAAGATGTCGGCGTAGTGGCTGCCGAGCACGCCCCCGGTCAGCTGGCCCAGGTAGCCGGCACCGATGGCCTCGACGAGGCCGAGCACGAGCGCGCCGACGACCGCGCCGGGCAGGTTGCCGATGCCGCCGAGCACCGCCGCGCAGAACGCCTTCAGGCCGGGCAGGAAGCCCATCGAGTGCTGGACGGTGCCGTAGTTGGCGGCCCACATCACGCCGGCCACCGCGGCCAGCGAGGCGCCGATCACGAAGGTGGCCGAGATGACGACGTCGGGCCGCACGCCCATCAGCGCCGCGACGCGCGGGTTCTCGGCGGTGGCACGCATCGCGCGACCCAGCTTGGTGCGGTTGACCAGGTAGGTCAGCCCGGCCAGCACGACGGCGGTGACGCCGAGGATCAGGCACTGGGTCACACTGATGACAGGGCCGCCGAGGTTGATCGGCTCGGTGGGCAGCAGCAGCGGGTAGGGCTTCGGGTTGGGCTTCCAGACGATCATCGCCAGCGTCTGCAGCAACAGGCTCATGCCCATCGCGGTGATCAGCGGCGCCAGTCTTGGCGCGTTTCGCAGCGGCCGGTAGGCCAGCTTCTCGATCGTGAAGTTCAGCGCCGAGCAGATCACGATCGCGCAGACGAGCGAGATCAGCATCACCAGCCAGCCCGGCATCCCGGAGTCCGCCAGCCAGCTGACGACCGCCCAGCTGACCAGCGCGCCCACCATCAGCACTTCGCCGTGCGCGAAGTTGATGAGGTTGATGATCCCGTAGACCATCGTGTAGCCGAGTGCCACGAGCGCGTACATGCTGCCGAGCACCAGACCGTTGATGATCTGCTGGAAAAAGATGTCCATCGAGGAAGTCTCCTGGTGGGCGAGCGCCGGCGGGGTGTTGCCGGCGCACCATCCCTGGCACGGTTTTCAGGGCCTCGCCATCGCTAGCAAGAACCTCGCCTTGCGGACCCCGACCCTGGGGCCCCGGCTTTGAACGAGAGCGCATTCTAGGTTCGCCCCGGCCGCGGGAACGCACGGAGTTTCCCCCGCGCAACCGAGGATATGCCGGCCAGGCGCGGGGGCCTACCGAGTCTTCTTCCGGTCGGCGTCGAGCGATCGCAGTTCGGCCAGGCGCTCGCCGATCCGCAGCTCGAGCCCGCGCGCCACGGGCTGGTAGAAGTGGCGCTCGGACACGCCGTCGGGCAGGTAGCGTTCGCCCGCGGCATAGCCTCCTTCCTCGTCATGGGCGTAGCGGTAGCCCGAGCCGAAGCCCAAGTCCTTCATCATGCGCGTGGGCGCGTTGCGCAGGTGCAGGGGCACCGGGCGGCTGCCGTCCTTGCGGACGAACTCGCGCACCTCGTTCCAGGCCTTGTAGACGGCGTTGGACTTCGGCGCCACCGCCAGGTAGACCACGGCCTGGGCGAGCGCCAGCTCGCCTTCGGGCGAGCCCAGCCGCTCGTAGACCTCGGCCGCGTCCAGCGCCAGCCGCAGGCCGCGCGGGTCGGCCAGGCCGATGTCCTCGCTGGCCATGCGCAGCACGCGCCGGGCGACGTAGCGCGGGTCGACACCGCCGTCGAGCATGCGCGCCAGCCAGTACAGCGCCGCGTCGGGATCGCTGCCGCGCACCGACTTGTGCAGCGCCGAGATCGCGTCGTAGAACAGGTCGCCGCTCTTGTCGTAGCGCCGCAGCAGTTCGCCCAGGCTGCGCTCCAGTGCCGCCTCGTCGAGCAGTTCCACGCCGGGGTTGAGGGTGACGAGGTTCTCGTAGGCGTTGAGCAGGCGCCGCGCGTCGCCGTCGGCGTGGGCGACGAGGCGATCGCGTGCGGCGGCCGTCATCGGCGGTGCCGCGAGCAGTTCGCGCCCCCGCTCGAGCAGCCGGCCCAGGTCGGCAGGTTCCAGCGCCTTGAGGACGTGGACCGTAGAGCGCGACAGCAGCGCGGAATTGACCTCGAACGACGGGTTCTCGGTGGTCGCCCCGATGAAGGTGAAGAGCCCGGACTCGACGTGCGGCAGGAAGGCGTCCTGCTGCGCCTTGTTGAAGCGGTGCACCTCGTCGACGAAGACAATGGTGGCCCGGCCGCGGCGGCGCTGCACCTCCGCCTGCTCGACGGCCTCGCGGATGTCCTTGACACCCGAGAGCACGGCCGAGAGCACCACGAAGTGGGCGTCGACGGCCCCCGCCACCAGGCGTGCCAGCGTGGTCTTGCCGACCCCCGGCGGCCCCCACAGGATCATCGAGTGCAGGTGGCCGCTCTCGAACGCCACGCGCAACGCCTTTCCGGGCCCGAGCAGGTGCTCCTGGCCGACGACCTCGTCGAGCGTGTGCGGCCGCAGCCGCTCGGCCAGCGGCACCGCGCGCGCGGCACCGCCGGACGCGTCGGCCGACGGTGCCGCGGGCGCATCCTGGTCGGTCTCGAACAGCGAATCCTGGGGCGGTGCCTGACCGGTCATGCCCTCATTCTCGCAGCGCGCCCGCCCCGGCGATCTGGGCCGTGGTCTCGCCGCTGTTCCCGCGATCGGGCGCTCGCCGGCGCCCGACACTGGCAACGCGGCAACCCGTGTCGGGACCACGCCGCCACCAGGAGGCCCCACATGTCGCAGCGCAACCCTTCGTCTTCGCTCCTGCCCGCGCTGGCCATCCTCGCCGCACTGCACGCGCCTGCACAGGCCGGCCGCCCGCTGGCCACCGAGGACGCCGGCGTCCTCGCGGCCGGCGAATGCGAGTTCGAGACCTTCGCGGGCCGTACCCGCGAACGTGCCGCGCCGCGCCTGGGTGAATCCTCGCTGCAGTTCGGCTGCGGCTTCGGCATGCGTTCGCAGGTCGCGCTCGGCTGGGGGCGCGAAAGCGTCGCTGGCGAGAAGAGCCGCAGCCTCGGGCTGACGGGCAAGACCAGCCTGCGCGACGGCGGCGACGAGGCCACCTCGTTCGCCCTGGCCTGGGGCGCCGGTCGCGCCGATTCCCCGGGCACGCCGATGCGCCTGGAGACGACCTACCTGACCGGCGTCGCGACGATGCCGCTGAAGGGCTCGCTCGCACTGCACGCCAATCTTGGCTGGAGTCGTTCGCGCTCGGCCGGCGCGTCGACCACCGGCTGGGGCCTCGCCCTGGAACGCTCGGGCGAAGGCGGCATCGACGTGATGGGCGAAGTCTTCGGCGACGACCGCGAGCGCCGCCCGTGGGTTCAGCTCGGCGTGCGCGCGTCCTTGCTTCCAGAGCGTCTGTGGCTCGACGCCAGCGCCGGCATGCAGACCACGCCGGCGCGCCCGAAGGCGCTGACTGTCGGGATGAAGGTCGCCTTCTAGCCCTGGCGGCGGGCAACGGGACGCCGACTACTGCTCGACGACGTCGGCACCGGGCGGCGGCACGAAGCGGAAGCGCTCGGCCGGCATCGCGGCGTTGGCCGCGAACTGGCTGAACTCGAGCACCGACCTCTGCCCGAAGGCGTCGACGATCTCGACGCGGGACAGCTCGCGGCCGCGGAAGCCCACGCGCATAGAGCGGAAGGGCCCGTCCTGCGCCCTGGGCGTGGCGAGAGCCCAGTCGAGACCGCCTTCCGACGGCTGCGCGGCGAGCGTGAACTCGGGCTCCAGCGAACCGCCGGCCAGCAGCGCGGCCGGGGTGGCGCCGAGCGCGTCGGCCAGCCGCCGCGAGCTGACCTGGTTGAGCTCGGGGTCGTGGATCCAGACCTTCTGGCCGTCGGCCACGATGAGCTGCTCGAAAGGCTTGACGTAGGCGAAGCGGAAGCGGTTGGGCCGCGAGAACTCGAACTGCCCGCTCGAGGTGCGGCGCCGGGCGCCGTCGGGCGAGGTCACCGTCTGGGTGAACGCGGCACGACCGCTCTTGACCTCGCGCACGAACTCGCGCAGGCGCTCGACGGCGTCGGCCTGCGCCAGGGCCGAGGCCGCCAGCGCCCACAGCAAGAGCCCCGCAAGACAACGGGCGATCACCTTCAATCCTCCCGCTTCGGCACCAGGATGTCCCGGTTGCCGTTGGTGGCCATCGCCGAGACCAGCCCCGACTTCTCCATCTGCTCCAGGAGCCGAGCCGCCCGGTTGTAGCCGATGCGCAGGTGGCGCTGCACCAGCGAGATCGAGGCGCGCCGGTGCTGCAGCACGACCGCCACCGCCTGGTCGTACATCGTGTCGCCCTCGCCGCCACCGGTCGGTCCGTCGGCCGGGGCCGCGCCGCCCTCGGCGTCGCCGTCCAGCAAGCCGCCCTCGAGGATGCCCTCGACGTAGTCGGGCTCGCCCTGCGTCTTCAGGTACTCGACCACGCGGTGCACCTCGTCGTCGCTGACGAAGGCGCCATGCACGCGCACCGGCAGGCCGGTGCCGGGCGCCAGGTAGAGCATGTCGCCCTGGCCGAGCAGCGCCTCGGCGCCCATCTGGTCGAGGATGGTGCGGCTGTCGATCTTGCTCGAGACCTGGAAGGCGATGCGGGTCGGGATGTTGGCCTTGATGAGGCCGGTGATGACGTCGACGCTGGGCCGCTGCGTGGCCAGCACCAGGTGCATGCCCGAGGCCCGCGCCTTCTGCGCCAGTCGGGCGATCAGCTCCTCGATCTTCTTGCCGACCACCATCATCAGGTCGGCCAGCTCGTCGATGACCACGACCACGTAGGGCAGCCGCTCCAGCGGCTCGGGCTCCTCGGGCGTCAGGCTGAACGGGTTCGGCAGCTTCTCGCCGCGCTCGGCCGCCTCGGCGATCTTCTTGTTGTAGCCGGCGAGGTTGCGCACGCCGAGCTTGCTCATCAGCCTGTAGCGTCGCTCCATCTCGCCGACGCACCAGTTCAGCGCGTTGGCGGCCTGCTTCATGTCCGTCACGACCGGGGCCAGCAGGTGCGGGATGCCCTCGTAGACGCTCATCTCGAGCATCTTCGGGTCGATCAGGATGAGCCTGACGTCGCGCGCCTCGGCCTTGTAGAGCAGGCTGAGGATCATCGCGTTGATGCCCACCGACTTGCCCGAGCCCGTGGTGCCGGCCACCAGCAGGTGCGGCATCTTCGCCAGGTCGGCGACCACGGGGTTGCCGACGATGTCCTTGCCCAGGCCGATGGTCAGCATCGACGCGGCGTCGTTGTAGGCCTGCGAGCCCAGGATCTCGGCCAGGCGGATGGACTGCCGGCGCGCGTTGGGCAGTTCCAGCGCCATGTAGTTCTTGCCCGGGATCACCTCGACCACACGGATGCTCACCAGCGACAGCGAGCGCGCCAGGTCCTTGGCCAGGTTGACCACCTGCGAGCCCTTGACCCCGGTGGCGGGCTCGATCTCGTAGCGGGTGATGACCGGGCCGGGCAGCGCCGCGACGACACGCACCTCGACACCGAAGTCCCTGAGCTTCTTCTCGATGAGCCGGCTCGTCATCTCGAGCGACTCGGGCGTCACCAGGTCGTGGCGCGCCGGCGCGGCATCGAGCAGGTCGACCTGCGGCAGCCTGGAGTCCGCGAGTTCGGCAAACAGGGGCTTCTGGCGCTCCTTGGCGACGCGCCGGGACTCCGGCACCGAGACGACGGGGGGCTCGATGACGATGGGCACGTGGTCCTCGACGACCTGGCGCTCGGTCTCGATGACCTGCTCGCGTTCGCGCGCGGCGATCTCGCCGATCCGGCGGTCCTCTTCCCGCTCACGCTGGTCCTGACGCCGCTCGCGCATGCGGTCGATGCGCTCGCCGATCGACTCGGCCAGCGCGAGCCACGAGAAGCGCAGGGCGAGGGACATTCCGAGGACCAGCATCGCGATCCAGAGCACGCCGGACCCCGCGAAGCCCAGCCAGCGCATCGACAGCGGGCCCAGGAGGTAGCCCACCACACCGCCAGCGTGCCCGGGCAGGAGTTCCTCCCAGCGATACAGGCGCGTCCACTCGAGCGCGGTGCTCGACAGCAGGAGCATCGCCAGCCCGGCCCAGAACAGCCAGCGCGACGGCGCCGGCGGCCCGTCGCCGGCTTCGGTGCCGCGTACCGCGCCAGCCAGAGCCGACAGCCACGCGCGCAGCGTGACCGGCACCAGCCACCAGGCCGAGAAACCAAGCGTGAAGAGCGCAAGGTCGGAGACCCAGGCGCCCAGGCGTCCGGCCTTGTTGACCAGCGGATCGCCGCTGCCCGAGGTGCTGAACGCCGGATCGGAGGCCGAGTGGGTGGCCAGCGCCAGCACGAAGAGCAGCCACGCGACCGCCCCTGCCACCAGCGTGAGCTGCCGCCGCCAGGCCGGCACCCAGGGGCCGTCGCCCGTGGCGAGCGCGGCAGTGCCGTCGCGCAGGGAACCGAGCGGAAACGTCATGCCTGCATTGTGGCCGATGCGGCCCGCCTGCCGGCCACGCATCCCGTGGGCCGGCCAGCGCCGGCGAGGCGGGTTCCGGCCGCCCCGTCAGTCGTTCTGCAGTCGTTCCTTGATGACCACCGACCCGTTGTCCTGGGTCTCGATGACACCGCGCTCCTCGAGGTCCTTCATGACCCGGCTGACCATCTCGCGCGAAGCGCCCACCACCTTGGCCATGTCCTGGCGGCTGACCTTGTGGCGGATGATCTTGGTGCCGTCGACGTCCTCGGCCATGTCGAGCAGCGCGCGGGCCACCCGTCCGTAGACGTCGAGCAGCGCCAGCGACTCGATCTGGCGGTCGGCGTTGCGCAGACGGCGCACCAGGCCGCGCAGGATGGCGTAGGCCAGCGTCGAATTCTCGGGCAGGCAGCGCGCGAAGTCGGCCCGCGACAGCACCAGCATGTCGGTCTGGATCTCGGCGCGCACGGTGGCCGAGTGTGGCTCGTTGTCGATCAGGCTCATCTCGCCGACGTAGTCGCCAGACTCGAGCACCGCCAGGATCACCTCGCGCCCGCGGGAATCCGACGTCAGGACACGGGCTCGCCCGTTGAGCAGGATGAACAGGGCGTTGCTCTTGCGTCCCTGCTCGACCACCAGTTCGCCCCGGCGCAAGCGTCGCTTGACGACACTGTCGGCGACCGCCTGGGCCTGGTCGGCCGTGAGCATCGAGAACAGAGGAACGCGGCGGATCAGGTCCAGGTTGGACAGCATCGACATTGGCAAGCCCCTGATGACGTCTTGGCTACGGCTCGTGGCGCAGGCACGCCGTCGAGCCACGGCAGGCGGCCTTCCACTGGGGAAGGTACCAGTCTGAGAAAATCAGGCTATTGTGCCGACCTGGTGCGCCGCAGCAGACAGGCTTCGGGCCCGAGATGGCCAAAAACGTGGGCCGCACGCCACGGCAACCTCCCTCATTCCGCATCGCAGACCATGACCCACCATCCAGAGCACGCCAAGGTGCTGATCCTGGGCTCCGGCCCGGCCGGCTACACGGCGGCCATCTATGCAGCCCGCGCCAACCTCGAGCCGGTCCTTGTCACCGGCATCGCCCAGGGCGGGCAGCTGATGACGACCACCGAGGTCGACAACTGGCCGGCCGACGTGGCCGGCGTCATGGGCCCGGACCTGATGCAACGCTTCCAGCAGCACGCCGAGCGCTTCCACACCCGTCTCGTGTTCGACCACATCAACAGGGTCGACCTGTCGCAGCGCCCGTTCCGCCTCGAGGGCGACGCAGGCAGCTACACCTGCGACGCGCTCATCATCGCCACGGGGGCCAGCGCAAAGTACCTCGGCCTGCCGAGCGAGCAGGCCTTCATGGGGCGAGGCGTCAGCGGCTGCGCGACCTGCGACGGCTTCTTCTATCGCGACCAGGAGGTCTGCGTCGTGGGCGGCGGCAACACCGCCGTCGAGGAGGCGCTGTACCTCTCGAACATCGCCAGCAAGGTGCACCTCATCCACCGCCGCGACAAGTTCCGCGCCGAGGCGATCATGGTCGACAAGCTCCATGCCAAGGTGGCCGCAGGCAAGATGGAGCTGCACCTGTGGCACACCCTCGACGAGGTGCTGGGCGACGCCAGCGGCGTGACCGGCGTGCGCGTGCGCTCGACGCAGGATGCCAGCACCCGTGAACTTCCCGTCAAGGGCTGCTTCATCGCGATCGGGCACCAGCCGAACACCGACATCTTCAAGGGCCAGCTCGAGATGAAGGACGGCTACGTCGTCACCCGCAGCGGTCTGGACGGCTTCGCGACGATGACCAGCATCCCCGGCGTGTTCGCCGCGGGCGATGTCCAGGACCACGTCTACCGGCAGGCGATCACGAGCGCCGGCACGGGATGCATGGCCGCGCTGGATGCGCAGCGCTTCCTCGAGCAGTGACACGACTTCCACGCCAGGACGATCGGGCGAGTGTCGCTGCGCATTGCGTGTGCTAGACTGCCGAGCTTTGCCGGTTCCTGCTCTCGTCGTCACGAGTCGTCAGCGACGAGTCATCCAGGAACCGAGGCCGGTTTCAAGACATCCTCGGAGAAGCGTCATGGCGCGCGTCTGTCAAGTCACGGGCAAGGGCCCGATGGTCGGGAACAACGTTTCCCACGCCAACAACAAAACGAAGCGTCGCTTCCTGCCCAACCTGCAATATCGCCGCTTCTGGGTCGAGAGCGAGAACCGCTGGGTTCGCCTGCGCATCTCGAACGCGGCGCTGCGTCTCATCGACAAGGTGGGCATCGATCAGGTCGTCGCCGACCTCCGTGCCAAGGGCGAGATCTGATCTCCGCCTCCTGACCACCCGACCCGGAGAACATCATGGCAACCAAAGGCGGCCGCGAGAAGATCAAGCTGGAGTCCACCGCGGGCACTGGCCATTTCTACACCACCAGCAAGAACAAGAAGACGACGCCCGAGAAGCTCGAATTCCTGAAGTTCGACCCGAAGGCTCGCAAGCACGTCCTGTACAAGGAAGTGAAGCTCAAGTGAGCCTCGTCGCCGCCTGAGTGCGGCTGAGGCGCCGGCGCCAAGTTCGCCGCAAGCCCACCGAACCCGCCCGTCACGACGTGATCGGCGGGTTTCGTTTTTCCCCGGGTACGAACCGGTGGCCGGCAGGCAGCAGTCGGCAGGCGGCGGGCGGCCCCTCCCCGGGGCCTGCTGGCCAAGCGCGCAGTCGAGGCTCAACCAGGTAACGGGGAGGCCCCCCACCGCTGCCGGCGTCAGGGCGGCCCGCCACGGCCTCGTCGCTTCATGGAAAAAGGGGCCCCGAGGGCCCCGTGGCGCCAAGAGTCGAAAGTCCTCAGGCGTGCGCAGCGCGCAGCTTGACCGAGAACTCCTGCAGCGCGGCGATCCCGCTGTCCTCGGCCTTGCGGCACCAGACCTGGAGGTCAGCCACCAGCTGGTCGGCAGAGACATTCGTGCGCGTCCAGAGCTGACGAAGCTCCTCGCGCATGGCCACCAGCTTCGCGAGCTTCGGGCTCTCGCCCACCGCGCTGGCCAGGTGCGCCTTGACGCCCAGCGGAATCTTGTCGTCATCACGATGCAGCCAGGTCTTGGCCAGCATCATGTCCTTGAAGCGCACCGTGTTCTGGGCACCTTGCGCCTTCAGGCGGTCGACCTCGGCAGCCGCAGCACGCCGCATCTCGACCGCGTACTTGGCCATCACCTCGTAGCGGTTGGCGATGATGGCCTCGAGCGTCTTGCCGTCGGCCACGGGCTTGACGGCACCGAGCTCCAGTTTCGGCGGCGTCTTGCGCACCTTGGCCCAGCCCAGGGTCTCGAGGATGCGGATGTACAGCCAGCCGATGTCGAACTCGTAGGGCTTGACCGACAGCTTGGCCGAGGTCGGGTAGGTGTGGTGGTTGTTGTGCAATTCCTCGCCGCCGATGATGATGCCCCACGGCGAGATGTTGGTCGAGGCGTCCGCCGCCTCGAAGTTGCGGTAGCCCCAGTAGTGGCCGATGCCGTTGATGATGCCGGCCGCGGTGATGGGGATCCACAGCATCTGCACTGCCCAGACCGTGGCGCCGATGGCGCCGAAAAGCAGCAGGTCGACGATCAGCAGCAGCCCCACCCCCTGCCAGCTGAAGCGGCTGTAGAGGTTGCGCTCGATCCAGTCGTCGGGCGTGTTGTGGCCGTACTTGGAAAGGGTCTCCTGGTTCTTGGCCTCGGCCCGGTAGAGCTCGCTGCCGCGCAGCAGCACCGTGTCGATGCCGCGGGTGACCGGGCTGTGCGGGTCATCGACCGTCTCGCACTTGGCGTGGTGCTTGCGGTGGATGGCCACCCACTCCTTGGTGACCATGCCGGTCGACAGCCAGAGCCAGAAGCGGAAGAAGTGGGAGGGAATCGGCCCGAGGTCGAGCGCGCGGTGCGCCTGGGCGCGGTGCAGGAAGATCGTCACCGCGGCAATCGTGACGTGCGTCGTCGCCAGAGTGAACAGCACGATCTGCCACCAGGATGCGGCCAGCAACCCGTCGGACAACCAGGTGACGAGTGCGTCGCGCACCACCAGCAATTCGGACATCGATCTCAACCTTTACCGTCTCATGAACACCCGATTCTAGAGTCGGGGTGCCCGAAAAAGTTGCGGAGATTGCGTAGGGAGGTACCCCCAAGCCCGCCTGGCGACAGCGCGTTTGCGTCAGATCAACGCCGATGTGAGTCGAAGGGCGCGAATGGCGGCGACTTCAGCGACGAAGCCAGACGGCGGCGAAGAATCCGTCGGTTGCGTGCAGATGCGGCCACAGCCGCAGATACGGCCCGCTGGCCAGCGTGGCGGCGTCGGTCACGCCCAGCGACTCCAGCAGTCCAGCCACCGGCACCGGCTCGAACTCGCGACCGTGGACCTCGTCGAAGGCGGCGACGATCTGCTCGTTCTCGGCCGGCAGCAGGCTGCAGGTCGCGTAGACCAGCCGGCCGCCCGGCTTCAGGAGCTTCGCAGCACCCACCAGGATCGCCGTCTGCTTGACCTGGAGCTCCGCGACGGACTGCGGCGACTGCCGCCACTTCAGGTCGGGGTTGCGCCGCAGCGTGCCCAGGCCCGAGCATGGCGCGTCGACCAGCACGCGGTCGATCTTGCCGGCCAGCCGGCGCACGCGGTCATCGCGCTCGTGGGCGATCTGCGCCGCGTAGACGTTGTCCAGCCCGCTGCGCTTGACGCGCGGCTTGAGTGCCTCCAGCCGGTGCCCGGAGACGTCGAAGGCGTACAGGCGCCCGGTGTTGCGCATCGAGGCGCCGAGCGCCAGGGTCTTGCCGCCGGCGCCGGCGCAGAAGTCGACCACCATCTCGCCGCGCCGGGCGTCGGTGAGCAGCGCCAGCAGCTGGCTGCCCTCGTCCTGCACCTCGACCACGCCTTGCTTGAACAGGTCGAGCTCGTTGAGGGCGGGCTTGCCCTCGACGCGCAGGCCCCAGGGCGAGAAAGGGGTCGGCACGGCGGCGATGCCGGCCTCGGCGAGTGCTGCCTGCACCGCCTCCCGCTTTCCCTTGAGCCCGTTGACGCGCAGGTCCAGAGGCGCCGGGGCCTGAAGGGCCTCGACGAGCGCCCAGAATCCGGGGTCGTCGAGCTGGGCGCGCAGCGCGCCGGCGAGCCAGTCGGGCAGGTTGTGGCGCAGCTTCTCGGGCAGGGCCGTGAGGTCCAGCGCCCGGACCTGCTCGAGCCACTGCTGTTCGCCACGGCCGAGCGCACCTCGCAGGAAGGACTCGCTGCCCTGCCAGGCCAGGATCGCCAGCCGACGCTCCAGGGCCCCGCTGCCGCTTTGCGCGAGGTGCTGCATCAGCAGGCGCTTGCGCAGCACGGTGTAGACCGTCTCGGCCAGCGTGTGACGCTCGCGGGCACCGAGCTTGCGGTGCTGGCGGAAGAACGCGGAAACGACGCCGTCGGCAGGGGCGTCGAACCGCAGCACGGTGCGCAGCAGTTCGGTGGCGAGGTCCAGCAGGGCGTTGGGGTGCATCGGCCGGATTATCCCGGCGCCGGCTTCGGTTCAGACCAGCAGCTGCGACGCCCCGTCGACATGGCGGACGACCTGGCCCTCGATCCGCAGCCGGCCCTCGACGAACCAGCGCACCGCCAGAGGGAGGATCACGTGCTCGGTGGCCAGCACGCGCGCGGCCAGTGCGTGCTCGTCGTCGCCGGCAAGCACGGGCACCACCGACTGCATCACGATCGGGCCGTGGTCGACCTCGGTGCCCACGAAGTGGACCGTGGCACCCGCGAGCTTGCAGCCGGCCGCGATGGCGCGCCGGTGCGTGTGCAGCCCCGGGAACGCCGGCAGCAGCGACGGGTGGACGTTGAGCAGGCGCCCTTCGTAGCGGCCCACGAACGCCGGCGTGAGGATGCGCATGAAACCGGCCAGGACGACGAGGTCGGGCTGGTGGCGGTCGATCTCCTGCGCCAGCGCGGCGTCGAAGCCCTCGCGGTCGAGGTGCACCCGGTGATCGACGGCGGCGGTCTCGATGCCCTGCGCCGCCGCGAAGCGCAGGCCCTCGGCGTCGGGGCGGTTGCTGACGACGGCCGCCACGCGGGCGGGCCAGCCCTCGGCGGCGCAGCGCTGGACGACGGCCTCCATGTTCGAGCCGCGGCCGGAGATCAGGATCACGATCGACTTCACCCAGGCAGTGTAGCCAGCAGCCGCACAGGGGCCGCCGCGGTCGATCGGCGAGAATCGGCCATCGCACGAACCCGCACCCGCCTTTCGACCATGAGACCCCGCGTCCTCTCCGGCATGCGCCCGACCGGCGCCCTGCACCTCGGCCACTACCACGGCGCGCTCAAGAACTGGGTGAAGCTGCAGGACGACTACGACTGCTTCTACTTCGTCGCCGACTGGCACGCGCTGACCACGCACTACGAGGAGCGCGAGGTCATGGAGCGCTATGTCTACGACATGGTGATCGACTGGATCGCCGCGGGCCTGGACCCCGAGCGCTCGACCATCTTCATCCAGAGCCGTCTGCCCGAGCACGCGGAACTGTTCACGCTGCTGGCCATGGGCACTCCGCTGGGCTGGCTCGAGCGCGTGCCGACCTACAAGGACCAGATCGAGAAGCTCAAGGACCGCGACCTCGCGACCTACGGTTTCCTCGGCTACCCGCTGCTCCAGGCGGCCGACATCCTGATCTACAAGGCCGCCTTCGTGCCGGTCGGCGAGGACCAGGCCTCGCACGTGGAACTCACGCGCGAGGTGGCGCGACGCTTCAACCACCTCTACGGCCGCCACCCCGACTTCGACAAGCTCGTCGCTGCCGCGCTGGCCAAGCTGCCCAAGGACGACCAGCGTTACTACGAAAAGCAGCGCAAGGCCTTCGGCGAGACGGGCGATGCCGCGGCGCTGGCCAAGGGCGAGGGCATCGTGAAGAAGGCGGCCGCGTCGGTCGAGGGCTGGACCGAGGAAGACGGTGAACTCCTCGGCGGTCATCTGAAGGGCAGCGGCAAGAGCATCCTGACGGAGCCGCAGGCCCTGCACACCGAGGTGACCAAGCTGCCGGGCCTGGACGGCGCGAAGATGAGCAAGAGCTACGGCAATGCCATCGCGATGCGCGAGGCGCCGGAGTCGGTGCGCCAGAAGGTCCAGCGCATGCCCACCGATCCGCAGCGCGTGCGCCGCACCGACGCCGGCGACCCGCAGCGCTGCCCCGTCTGGCAGTTCCACAAGGTCTACAGCGACGCCGCCACGCAGCAGTGGGTCGTCGAGGGCTGCACCAGCGCCGGCATCGGCTGCCTGGACTGCAAGCAGCCCGTGATCGACGGCATCCTCGCCCAGCAGCAACCGTGGCGGGAGCGTGCGGAACAGTACCTCAGCAACCCCAAGCAGGTGCACTGGATCGTCGAGATGGGCACCGAGCGCGCGCGCACGGTCGCCCGGCAGACGATGAAGGACGTGCGCGAGGCGATGGGGCTGAACTACTGAGGAAACAGCGATGGGCCCCGCGGCCGAGGCCACGGCGGGCGCCCCCGCGCTGGATGCGCACGAGTGTCTCGTGCAGGCACTGCTGCACGGCGACGCCCTGCCGGGTGATCCGGCGCGGCGCAGGCTGATACAGACCCACATCTCCAGCCTCTTGGTCGACGGCGAGCGTGTCTACAAGCTGCGCAAGCCGCTCGTGCTGCCTTTCCTCGACTTCTCGACGCCGGCACGCCGCCGCGCCGACTGCGAGGAGGAACTGCGGCTGAACCGGCGCACGGCACCCTCGCTCTACATCGGCGTGCAGCCCGTCACGGGCACCCTCGACGCGCCGCGGCTGGGCGGCGACGAGGGTGCCGCCCTCGACTGGGTGCTGGTGATGCGGCGCTTCGACGACAGCCTGCTGCTGGGCCGCATGGCCCGCGAGGGCCGCGTCGACGCTGCGCTGGTCGATGCGCTCGCCGCCACCATCGCAGCGTTCCACGCCGCGCTGCCCCCGTCCGCGCCGGGCCATGGCGAGCCGGCCCAGGTGCGGCGCTGGGCGCTCGACAACCTCGACGCCCTCGAGGCCGTGCCCGACCTGTCGCCTGAGCGCGCGCCGATGCGCCGCCTGCGCGCCTGGACCGAGAGCACGTTCCAGCGCCTGGCACCGACACTCGCCGCGCGGCGCGAGGCCGGATTCGTCCGCGAAGGCCACGGCGACCTGCACCTGGACAACATCGTGCTGCTCGACGGCGTGCCGCGCCCCTTCGACGCCCTGGAGTTCAACCCCGAGCTGCGCCACGCCGACATCGTGGCCGACATCGCCTTCCCGTTCATGGACCTGTGGCGTCATGGGCTGCCGCACCTGGCGTGGCGGCTTGCTGATCGGTGGGCGCAGGACGGTGGCGACACCGGCGGCCTCGTGCTGCTGCGCTGCTTCGCCGTCTACCGCGCCCTGGTCCGGGCCAAGGTGGCCGCGCTGCGCGGCGCGCAGGGCGACGGCGAGGCATTCGTCGCGGCGCGGCGCGACCTCGCGCTGGCACAGGCGATCGCGGGCCTGGACCCGGCCATCCCGCGCCCGCGCCTCGTGCTGACCAGCGGGCTGTCGGGCTCGGGCAAGAGCACGGTCGCGCTGGAGCTCGTGGAGGCGCTGGGGTCCGTGCGGCTGCGCTCCGACGTCGAGCGCAAGCGCCTGCACGGGCTCGCGCCGCTCGATCGCCCGACGCCGGAGCAGGCACTGACGCTCTACGGGCGCGAGGCCACGCGCCGGACCTTCGATCACCTGGCCGGGCTGGCGCAGGCGCTGCTGGCCGGCGGCGAGACCGTGATCGTCGATGCGGCTTTCCTGCACCGCGCCGAGCGCGACCGCTTCCGGTCCATGGCGGCGCGCCAGGGCGTGCCGGCCCTCGTCGTGGACTGCAGGGCACCGGAGGCGGTGCTGCGCGAGCGCCTGCGCGAGCGCGCACGATCGGGGCACGACCCGTCGGACGCGGGGATCGAGGTGCTCGAACGCCAGCTGGCCTTCCACCAGGACGTCGCCGCCGACGAGCCGGCCGCCGTTCTGGACACGGCAGCCGACCCCGCCACCGTGGCCGCGAAGTGCCACGCGCTGGCGCGGGACATCCTGGCCGGGACGTACGATCGGCGGCCATGACGCTTCAGACACTGGAACTGCATCCCGGCGCCGAGCCGGTGGCTTCGATCATCGTGCTGCACGGCCTGGGAGCCGACGGCACCGACTTCCTGCCGCTGGCCGACGAGATCGACCTGGCGCAGGTCGGCCCGGTGCGCTGGGTGCTGCCGCGCGCCCCGGTGCGGCCGGTCACCATCAATGGCGGCTACCGCATGCGCGCCTGGTACGACATCCTGGGCAGCGACCTGGCACGCCGCGAGGACGAGGCCGGGCTGCGCGAATCGGCCGCACTCGTGCACGCGCTGGTCGACCGCGAGATCGCCCGCGGCGTCCCCGCAGGGCGCATCGTGCTGGCCGGCTTCTCGCAGGGCTGCGCGATCACGCTGCTGGCCGGTCTTCGCTACGGGCAGCGGCTGGCCGGACTGGCGGGGCTGTCCGGCTACCTGCCGCTGGCCGCAACCACCGCGGCCGAGAGACACGGCGCCAATGCCGACGTACCCGTGTTCATCGCCCACGGCCGCAATGACGGCATCGTGCCGCTGGCGCGGGGCGAGGCGGCACGCGACGCGCTGCGCGGACTCGGGCACGACGTCGAATGGCACGACTACCCGATGGAGCACTCGGTGTGCATCGAGGAAGTGCAGGCCCTGCAGTCGTGGCTGGGGCGGGTGCTGCGCGGCTGAGGACTCCGACGTGCGCGCTTGACCCTGTTGCCCGGCTTGCCCTGCATGCCAGGCTTGTGCGCCATGCCCGGCACGTCGCGCGTGCCAAGGCGGGCCGCGCAAAGAAAAACGGGCCGATCGCGCTTGCGATCGACCCGTCTGTCTTGAACTGCGTTCTGGCGCGGCTGGCAGGATTCGAACCCACGACCCCTTGGTTCGTAGCCCGCCAATAAACGAATGGGGTTCAATGAAATCAACGACTTAGCGGCGCCCTCAACCCGCAGTTTCGCATAGAAGCGCCCAGGGACGCCTGGGAAAGTCGCGCAAAAGTCGCGCAGCGATGGATGCACTTCAGAGCCCTTCTACGCCGGCCAGGAACCGCTCGGCCTCAGCCATCATGCCCTTCGAGATGGCGTCCCAGGACCTGCCGTGGAAGTCCTTGGGCAAACGCGCCTCGACCGCCGCCAACGATGGCTTGACCTGCTCGACCAAGCCGACCATGGCATCCCATATCGCCGGCCCGCCGTTCTTCATGGCCAGTTGGTGCCAGTGCCGGGTGTGGATGGTGTCGAAGCGGTAGTGCGCGTTCTTGGAACGCATCGCCATTGCCAGGCCCGCCTGCCGGCGGTTGTACTGGTTCGGGCCTTTGCCGAAGTAGGGCCACATCGACAGGATGTCGTACAGCGGCGTCATCACATAGGTGTCGCCAGGCTGCAGAAAAATCGAGTAGTTCTTGGCGTGGCCATCGGTGGCCGCCATCAACCAGAAGGCGAGCTGCGTCAGCTGAAACGCCAGCGTGTCCTGCAGCGGATCGGCGCTGCCGGTGAGCAACTGCAGGCACTTCGACATGCCGGGTCCGCCATCGTGCTCGTACTTCTGCTGCGGAGAGAACCCCAGCGCCTGGCAGAAGTCTTCCTGCGGCAGCCGCGCAATCCAGGCGCCGTCGTCCATCCATGCGCGGTCGAAGCGCTCGACCACCAGGACGGTCTGGTCGTCGAAGGTCGCCATCGTCGTCGGCGCAACGGGCAGGCCGAGTTCCGAGACGATCTGGGCACAGACCCACTCGTTCTGGACTGAATCGGAGAGGTCGACACGGCGCGAACCGCCGACCAAGCCCAGCGGCAGCTTGAAGATGTGCGTCGTCGGCGTTGCACCGTGCGGCCGGCACCAGCGCCCGCCGGCCCGAGTGAACGCCGTCTTCTCCTGGGCACCGGCGATCGAGATGCGGAACAGATCGTCGTCCGGCTGGCGAAGCGCGCCGGGGCCCACGTCGGCGGGAACAGCCCGCAGGATCTCGGCGATCTGCCCCTCGTCGAGGGGTTCGCAGTCAACGCGGCTCCATCCTGTCGGGGTCGTCTCTTCGGGCAGCAACTGAACCGCACCGACGCAGTCCCGGCCGATGGCTTCTAGCAGCGAGAACGCATCGGCCCTCTTCGTCTTGAAGCGGCGGCTCAGACGTTCACGGATCCTGTCGTTGTCCGGCAGCAGGTTGTCGAAGTAGTTGGCGACGGCATCGCCGCGGACCTCACGCGAGGCGGTGATGGGCAGCGAGAGCGACAGCGATCGGACCTTGGGCGACCTGAGCCAGGAGGCGTCGTAGACGAAAGAGTGCGTGGCACGGTCGATGGTCCAGGTGCCCACCAGCTCGCCGTTCATCCAGGCATGGAGCGCAGTCGTCACCAAGTACCCTTCTTCGGACGAATCACGATGCCAGTCACCGGGGCAGGCTTGGTTGCCCTAGTTGGGCTACGCGAGCCAGTCGGCGCGCCGACGACCTGGTCAGCGGCCTTCTTTGGCGCCCGTTTCGCCACTGACGTTGGCGAGGACCGCGGTGCCTTCAGCCCGGCATCGGGCACGACCTGACTCTCTGTCCCTGCGCCTTCGGCGCTGTGCAGATGCAAGGTGCCGCCCAGCGCCGCGAGCACCTTGGTGAGCTGATCGAGACTGACAGCCCCCGGGTTCGCCTCGATCTCGGCGATGCGGGCCTGCCTGACGCCAACCAATGCGCCAAGCTGACCCTGCGTCAGTCCGCGGCTCTTCCGCAACGCGCGAAGATGTTGCTTCAACTGGCCGGGGATACGAAGTGGGAAGCTCATGGGAAGCAACTCCGCTGAGCCTGCACTTTACTGGCTTTGGCACGTTTTTGCAACTTACTGGCTGAGCAACGTTTTTTGCATCGTTTCCGAGCCCCCACTAGACTCAGAGCCCGAGAGGCATTTGATTTGCGCCGCCGGCTGTGCTTCGCGCGGCTGACACGGCGATGCAAGCGCCGCGAAGCGAGTCGCCGGCGCGTGAAGTGCCATCTGGGACGTTCTG
>JBILNT010000027.1:0-26940 GCA_044374875.1 Rubrivivax sp. | reverse complement strand
ACCCGCAGAAGTTCCAGAAGCTCGGCGGCCGCATCCCCCGCGGCGTGCTGCTCGTCGGCCCCCCGGGCACCGGCAAGACGCTGCTGGCCAAGGCGATCGCGGGCGAGGCCAAGGTGCCGTTCTTCAGCATCTCGGGCTCCGACTTCGTCGAGATGTTCGTCGGTGTCGGTGCGGCCCGCGTGCGCGACATGTTCGAGCAGGCCAAGAAGAGCGCGCCCTGCATCATCTTCATCGACGAGATCGACGCCGTCGGCCGCCACCGCGGCGCCGGCCTGGGCGGCGGCAACGACGAGCGCGAGCAGACGCTCAACCAGATGCTCGTCGAGATGGACGGCTTCGAGACCAACCTGGGCGTCATCGTGATGGCGGCCACCAACCGGCCCGACATCCTCGACCCGGCGCTGCTGCGCCCCGGGCGCTTCGACCGCCAGGTCTACGTGACGCTGCCCGACGTGCGCGGCCGCGAGCAGATCCTGGGCGTGCACATGCGCAAGGTGCCGGTCGGCCAGGACATCCGCGCCGACATCCTCGCCCGCGGCACCCCTGGCTTCAGCGGGGCCGATCTGGCGAACCTGGTCAACGAGGCGGCCCTCTTCGCCGCGCGCCGCAATGCGCGCGTCGTCGAGATGGTCGACTTCGAGAAGGCCAAGGACAAGATCATGATGGGCCCCGAGCGCAAGTCCATGGTCATGCCCGAGGAGGAACGCCGCAACACGGCCTACCACGAGGCGGGCCACGCGCTGGTCGCGCGCCTGATGCCCAAGACCGACCCGGTGCACAAGGTGACGGTGATCCCGCGCGGCCGCGCGCTGGGCGTCACGATGCAGCTGCCCGAGGGCGACCGCTACAGCATGGACAAGGAGCGCATGCTCTCGACCATCAGCGTGCTCTTCGGCGGCCGCATCGCGGAAGAGGTGTTCATGAACCAGATGACCACCGGCGCCAGCAACGACTTCGAGCGCGCGACCCAGATCGCCCGCGACATGGTCACCCGCTACGGCATGACCGAGGAACTCGGCCCCATGGTCTACGCCGAGAACGAGGGCGAGGTCTTCCTGGGCCGCTCGGTGACCAAGACGACCAACATGTCCGAGGCGACGATGCAGAAGGTCGACCGCGAGGTCCGCCGCATCATCGATGATCAGTACGGCGTGGCGCGCCGGCTGATCGAAGACAACAAGGACAAGATGCACGTGATGGCGCAGGCGCTGCTCGACTGGGAGACCATCGACGGCGAGCAGATCGACGACATCATGAACGGCCGTCCACCGCGTCCGCCGAAGGACTGGACTCCGCCGGCGTCCCGCCCGGGCGGCCCCACGCCGCCGGTCAACGCCGACGGCGCGCCTGCCGCGGCCTGAGCCAGCGTCCTCTCCCGCACGACGGGGCCTTCGGGCCCCGTCTGCGCTTTCAGCCCGACCGACTTCCTTCCCGATGATCTGGCAGACCGCCCGCTTCGCCATCGACCTGTCGCGCCCGCGCGTGATGGGCATCGTCAACGTCACGCCCGACTCCTTCTCCGACGGTGGCGCGCACGCCGAGGCCGGGTCTGCGCTGGCCCACTGCGAACGCCTGCTTGCCGAGGGGGCCGACATCCTGGACATCGGTGGTGAGTCGACGCGGCCCGGCGCCGCGACGCCGGACCTGGCCGAGGAACTGCGGCGCGTGCTCCCGGTCGTGCGAGGGGCAGTGACGCTGGGCTGCGCGGTGTCGGTCGACACCAGCCAGCCCGAGGTGATGCGCGCCGTGCTCGACCTCGGTGCCGACATCGTCAACGACGTGCGCGCGTTGCAGCGACCGGGCGCCGTGGAGGCGGTCGCGTCGCATCCGCAGGCCGGCGTGTGCCTGATGCACATGCGCGGAGAGCCCGGCTCTATGCAGGCCGATACCGTGTACGGCAACGTCGTCGCCGAGGTTCGTGACTTCCTGCTGCAGCGCGCCGCGGTGCTGGCCGCGGCGGGCGTCGGCCGCGAACGCGTGGTGCTCGATCCCGGCATCGGCTTCGCGAAGACGCCAGGCCAGAACCTCGAGTTGCTGGCCCGGCAGGGCGAGCTCGTCGCCGCGGGCTACCCTGTACTGGCCGGCTGGTCGCGCAAGTCGACGCTGGGTGTGATCACCGGGCGCCCGGTGGGCGAGCGGCTGGCAGCCAGCGTGGCTGCGGCGCTTGCAGCGGTGCACCACGGCGCCGCGATCGTTCGCGTGCACGACGTGGCCGCGACCGTCGATGCACTCGCGGTCTGGCGAGCCGCCCAGGCCGGAAAGCTCGAGTCCGCCTGAGCGTCAGGGCTTCAGCGAAAGAAATCCCACCGATTCGGGGGGGGACGGCCGGTCCTGCGGCGCCGTCCGCCGCGAAAATCCGTGCCGAGAGGAAAACCCCATGAGCAGAAAGCACTTCGGCACCGACGGCATCCGAGGCTCCGTCGGCAGCGAGCCCATCACCCCCGACTTCATGTTGCGGCTCGGCCACGCGGTGGGCCAGGTGCTGCGGCGCGCCGTCCACCGGCCCGTGGTGCTGATCGGCAAGGACACCCGGATCTCCGGCTACATGATCGAGTCGGCGCTGGAGGCGGGTTTCGCGTCGGCCGGGGTCGACGTGCTGCTGAGCGGTCCGCTGCCGACGCCCGGCGTGGCCTACCTCACGCGCGCCTTGCGGCTGGACCTGGGGGTGGTCATCAGTGCCTCGCACAACCCGTTCGGCGACAACGGCGTCAAGTTCTTTTCGTCGCGCGGCGAGAAACTTCCCGACGAGTGGGAGATCGCGGTCGAGGCGGCGCTCGACGAGCCTGCGCGCTGGGTCGACTCCGCCGGCCTGGGCCGCGCGCGGCGGCTGGACGACGCCCGCGGGCGATACATCGAGTTCTGCAAGAGCACGGTGCCCCACAGTCTCTCGCTGCGCGGCATGAAGATCGTCGTCGACGCGGCCCACGGTGCGGCCTACCACGTGGCTCCCGACGTCTTCCATGAACTCGGCGCCGCCGTGGTCCCCATCGGTTGTGCCCCGGACGGCATGAACATCAATGCCGGCGTGGGCGCCACGTCGCCGCAGGCGCTGGTCAAGGCGGTGGCCGAGCACGGGGCCGACTACGGCGTCGCGCTCGACGGCGACGCCGACCGGTTGCAGATGGTGGATGCGGCGGGGCGCCTGTACAACGGCGACGAGCTGCTTCACGTGCTGGCCACCGACCGACTGGCATCGGGCCACAGGGTCGAGGGCGTGGTGGGCACGCTGATGACGAATCTCGCGGTGGAGCTCTCGCTGCGCGAGCGCG
This sequence comes from Rubrivivax sp., assembly GCA_044374875.1. Lineage (GTDB taxonomy): Bacteria > Pseudomonadota > Gammaproteobacteria > Burkholderiales > Burkholderiaceae_C > Rubrivivax. The sequence continues at coordinate 23,671 of JBILNT010000027.1, read as the reverse complement.
GCATCGACCTCGTGCGTGCCAAGGTCGGCGACCGCTACGTGCTCGAGGAACTGGTGGCCCGCGGCTGGGCGTTGGGTGGCGAGGGTTCCGGCCACCTGATCGCGCTCGACCGCCATACCACGGGCGACGGCATCGTCAGCGCGCTGCAGGTCATGCAGGCCGTCCGCCGCCAGGGCTACCCGCTGGCCACCTTGCTGGCGGGCGTGGACCTGTTCCCGCAGACGCTGATCAACGTGCGACTGGCTCCGGGCACTGACTGGCGCGCCAGCGGCCGCCTGGCCGAAACCCAGGAAGCCGTCGTCCGCGAACTCGGCGACGGCGGCCGCGTGCTGATCCGACCCTCGGGCACCGAGCCCGTGGTGCGGGTGATGGTCGAGGCGCGCGACAAGGCGCAAGCGGCAAACTGCGCCGAGCGGCTTGCCGACGCGTTGCGCGCGGCCTGAACAGCACGCACCCGCAGACACGCCGCCGTGTGATCCTCGCGCAGTGGTGAACCCACTGTGGCCGAGAGCACGAGGGCGTGTCGTCGACGGTCTGGGCCGGATCGTCAGCGGCGCGGTGCCGGCGGCACGATGACCTTGTCGATCACGTGGATCACGCCGTTGGTCGCCGGAACGTTGGCCTGCGTCACCAGCGCCTCGTCGAAGGTCACGAAGTCGCCGGCCTTGGAGACGGCCACGTTCGCGCCGTTGACCGTCTTCAGGTTGCCGGGCTTGACGTCCGCCGAGGTCAGCTTGCCGGGGACGACGTGGTAGGTGAGCACGGCCTTCAGCCTCTCCTTGTCGCGCGCGAGTTCCTCCAGCGTCTTCGCGGGCAAGGCCTTGAAGGCGTCGTCGGTCGGCGCGAACACGGTGAACGGGCCAGGGCCGCGAAGCGTGTCGGCCAGGCCGGCTTCGCCGACGAGGCGGGCCAGGGTGGAAAGCGCAGGCGTGCGTGCCGCCGTGTCGGTGATGGTGGCGGGCGCCGGCGTGGTGGCGCAACCGCTGGCCAGCAGCATTGCAGCCGACGCGGCAGCGGTGACGAGGAAGCGACGGGTGGTCGTCATGGAAAGGCTCCGGTGGAAGTTCGCCGTTCGGGCTTCAAATCGAAAGCGCTGCCAGCGTAGGCATGCCGTGTGACGGAACCGTGAAGCCCATGTGACAGTCTCCAAGGGACCGCGACGTCCACGGTTTCCGTCACAGAGACGTCACACGCCCTGTCTAGAGTGACGGTCATTCATCCTGAACAGGGAACTGCGACCATGAGCCACTCGATCCTCCGAACCACCGCCGTTGCGCTGGGCCTCGTGCTCGGTGCCAGCCTTGCCGCCGCACAAGACGTCACCGGAGCCGGCGCAACCTTCCCGGCGCCCGTCTACGCCAAGTGGGCCGACGCCTACAACAAGGCCACAGGCGCCCGCATCAACTACCAGTCGGTCGGGTCCGGCGCCGGCCTGCGGCAGATCCGCGGCAAGACGGTCGACTTCGGTGCCAGCGACATGCCGCTCAAGGACGACGAACTTGCCAAGGACGGCCTGATCCAGTTCCCGACCGTCATCGGCGGCGTGGTGCCGGTGCTGAACATCAAGGGCATCCAGCCGGGCCAGGTCCGCATGACCGGCCAGGTCCTCGGTGACATCTACCTCGGCAAGATCACGAGGTGGAACGACGCCGCACTCACCGCGCTGAACCCCGGCGTGCCGCTGCCCGATACCGCGATCGCCGTGGTGCGCCGCGCCGACGGCTCGGGCACGACCTTCATCTTCACGAACTACCTGTCCAAGGTGAACGCGGAGTGGGGCAGCAAGGTCGGCGAGGGTACTGCCGTGAACTGGCCCACCGGCGCCGGCGGCAAGGGCAACGAGGGTGTTTCCGCTTTCGTCCAGCGCCTGCCGAACTCGATCGGCTACGTCGAATACGCCTACGCCAAGCAGAACAAGATGAGCTACGTGCTCATGCAGAACCGCGACAAGCAGTACGTGAAGCCCGACGACACGGCCTTCAAGGCGGCGGCCGCGGGGGCCGACTGGGCGAAGACCTTCTACCAGATCCTGACCGAGCAGCCTGGCAAGGACAGCTGGCCGATCACCGGCGCGACCTACATCCTCATGCACAAGGTGCAGGACAAGCCGGTGAACGCCACGAATTCGCTGAAGTTCTTCGACTGGGCCTACGCCAACGGCGACAAGATGGCCGAGGACCTCGATTACGTGCCGTTGCCTCCCTCGGTGAAGGACCTGGTGCGCAAGCAGTGGACCGAGCAGCTCAAGGACGCTTCCGGCAAGCCCGTTCCCTTCAAGTGATCGTGCCCGTCGACGGCGCCCTCATCGTCTGACGCGCCCCTCCAGGTCTGCGCCCGTACACACAGGCGCGGGCCTCCTGTCGAGAACCCAGCGAGGTCTGCATGGCGGCTACACTCCCCGCGGACGGCAACTTCCCCCCCGACAAAGTCATGGAGCGAGCGACTCCACGCGGCGAGCCGCCGCCCCGGCGTCAGAGGGCCCCCTGGGCCGACCGCGTGTTCTCGCTGGTCGTCCACGGCGCGGCCTGGACCGTCCTGCTGGCACTTGTCGGCATCATCGCGTCGCTGTTCTTCGGCGCAGCACCCGCCATAGAGGAATTCGGCCTCGGATTCCTCACTTCCGCCGTCTGGGATCCCGTCGAGGAGAAGTTCGGCGGCCTGGTGATGATCTACGGCACGCTGATGACTTCGTTCATCGCGCTGCTGATCGCCGTGCCCGTGAGCTTCGGCATCGCGCTGTTCCTCACCGAGCTGTCCCCCGGCTGGCTCAAGCGCCCGCTGGGCGTGGCCGTCGAGCTGCTGGCCGCGGTGCCGTCGATCGTCTACGGCATGTGGGGCCTGCTGGTGTTCGGGCCCATCCTCGCCACCTACGTGCAGCAGCCGCTGCAGTCGGCCTTCGGTGACACCGCCATCCTCGGGGCAATCGTCAGCGGCCCGCCGGTGGGCATCGGCATCCTGTCGGCCGGGATCATCCTGGCCATCATGATCATCCCGTTCATCGCCTCGGTGATGCGCGACGTCTTCGAGGTCACGCCACCGCTGCTGAAGGAATCGGCCTACGGTCTGGGCTCGACGACCTGGGAGGTGGTGTGGAAGGTCGTGCTGCCCTACACCAAGACGGGCGTCGTCGGCGGCATCATGCTCGGTCTCGGCCGCGCGCTGGGTGAGACCATGGCGGTCACCTTCGTGATCGGCAACTTCAACCAGTTGGAGTCGCTGTCGCTCTTCGAGGCCGCCAACAGCATCACCTCGGCCCTGGCCAACGAGTTCGCCGAGGCCAGTGCCGGCCTGCACCAGGCCGCGCTGATCTACCTCGGGCTGATCCTGTTCTTCATCACCTTCGTCGTGCTGGCGCTGTCCAAGGTGCTGCTGGCGCGCCTGCAGAAGGGCGAGGGGAGCCGCACATGAGCATCGCCACGCTCGACGCCGGCCGGCTGGCCATGCACCGGCGGCGCAAGGTCGTCAACGCGCTCGCGTTGATGCTCTCGCTGGGTGCGATGGCCTTCGGCCTGTTCTGGCTGATCTGGATCCTGTTCGAGACCGTGCGGCTGGGCCTCGGCGGCCTGTCGCTGCAGGTCTTCACCGAGTCGACCCCGCCGCCCCAGGCCGAGGTCGGTGGCCTGGCCAACGCGATCGTGGGCTCGCTGATCATGGTGAGCCTGGCCACCGCGCTGGGCACACCGGTGGGCGTGCTGTGCGGCATCTACATCGCCGAGTATGGCCAGCGCAGCTGGCTCGGCCGCGTCACGCACTTCATCAACGACATCCTGCTGTCGGCGCCGTCGATCGTCATCGGCCTGTTCATCTACGCGATCGTGGTCGCTCAGGTGAAGACGTTCTCCGGCTATGCGGGAGTGCTCGCGCTGGCGCTCATCGTCGTGCCCGTGGTGGTCAACACCACGCAGAACATGATGCGCCTGATCCCCAACGCGCTGCGCGAGGCCGCGTACGCGCTCGGGACGCCGAAGTGGAAGGTGATCTGGGCGGTCACGCTCAAGGCCGCCCGAGCCGGCGTCGTCACCGGCGTGCTGCTCGCGCTGGCCCGCATCGCCGGCGAGACCGCACCGCTGCTGTTCACGGCCCTGTCGAACCAGTTCTTCACCGCAAACCTGGGCGAGCCGATGGCCAGCCTGCCGGTGACGATCTTCAAGTTCGCGATGAGCCCCTACGAGAACTGGCAGAAGCTGGCGTGGGCCGGCGTGTTCCTCATCACCCTCGGCGTTCTCGCGCTCAACATCCTGGCGCGCGTGCTGTTCCGAAACAAGAACTGAGGCCTGCAAGATGGACACCCGAGTCGACCTGCCGACCACCGAGAGAGTCAAGATCGCCGTGCGCGACCTGAACTTCTACTACGGCGGCTTCCACGCCCTGAAGCGCATCAACCTCGACATCCCCGAGCGCAAGGTCACGGCCTTCATCGGCCCGTCGGGCTGCGGCAAGAGCACGCTGCTGCGCACCTTCAACCGCATGTTCGAGCTCTACCCCGAGCAGCGCGCCGAAGGACAGATCCTGCTCGACGGCGAGGACATCCTGACCTCGAAGATGGACGTCTCGCTGATCCGCGCCAAGGTCGGCATGGTGTTCCAGAAGCCGACGCCCTTCCCGATGTCCATCTACGACAACATCGCGTTCGGCGTTCGCCTGTTCGAGCGGCTGCCGCGCGTCGAGATGGACGAGCGCGTCGAGTGGGCGCTGAAGAAGGCGGCGCTGTGGGGCGAGGTCAAGGACAAGCTGAACCAGAGCGGCGCCAGCCTCTCGGGCGGCCAGCAGCAGCGGCTGTGCATCGCCCGCGGCGTGGCGGTCAAGCCCGAGGTGCTGCTGCTCGACGAGCCCTGCTCCGCGCTCGACCCGATCTCCACCGGCAAGATCGAGGAGCTGATCAACGAGCTCAAGTCCGACTACACGGTGATGATCGTCACCCACAACATGCAGCAGGCGGCGCGGGTGTCCGACTACACCGCCTACATGTACCTCGGCGACCTGGTCGAGTTCGGCCCCACGGCCGAGCTCTTCATGAAGCCGAAGAAGAAGGACACCGAGGATTACATCACCGGCCGTTTCGGCTGACGCGTCGCAGACCCACCGAGGAAGCACCATGAGCGACAAGCATCTCTCGACCCAGTTCGACGCCGAGCTGAGCGGCGTCTCCAGCCGCGTGCTCGAGATGGGCGGCCTCGCGGAGTCGCAGGTGGCGCAGGCGCTCTATGCGCTCACGCACTTCAGCGGCGAGACCGCCAGCCAGGTCCTGTTGCAGGAGGAGCGTGTCAACCAGCTCGAGATCGACATCGACCGCGAGCTCTCGGCCATCATCGCCCGGCGCCAGCCCACCGCGCGCGACCTGCGCCTGCTCATCGCGGTGAGCAAGTCCATCGCCAACCTCGAGCGCGTCGGCGACGAGGCCGCACGCATCGCGCGCACGGTTCAGCGGCTCATCAACACCGGGGTGTCCAGCCGCATGCGCCTGCCCGTGCAGGACCTCGCGTTCGAGGCCGACCTCGCGATCGCGCAGCTGCGCAAGGCGCTCGATGCGTTCGCCCGCCTGGACACCGCGCGCGCGCTGGAGGTGCTCAAGCAGGACGACCAGATCGACCAGGAGTTCGACGGCCTGCTGCGCAAGCTCATCACCTACATGATGGAAGACCCGCGCACGATCTCGTCGAGCATCGACCTGGTCTTCGTCGCCAAGGCCATCGAGCGCATCGGCGACCACGCCAAGAACCTGGCCGAGGCCATCATCTACGTGGTCAAGGGCACCGACGTGCGCCACGCGAAGATGGAGCAGGTCGAGGACGCGGTGCGCTGATCGCGGATGCGCGGGGATGGGCCGATGAGTACCGTGCTGGTGGTCGAGGACGAGTCGGCGATTGCCGAGCTTATCGCGATCAACCTCCGACACGCCGGCTTCGAGGTGACCGTCGTCGCCACGTCGGAAGCTGCGCAGGCGCAGGTCGATCGCGTGCTGCCCGACCTCGTGCTGCTCGACTGGATGCTGCCGGGGCTGTCGGGGCTGCAGCTGGCGCGCCGCTGGCGTGCCGAGGCGCGCACGCGTGAGCTGCCCGTCATCATGCTGACGGCGCGCAACGAGGAGGACGACAAGATCGGCGGCCTCGATGCGGGTGCCGACGACTACCTCACCAAGCCGTTCTCGCCCAAGGAGTTGCTCGCCCGAATCCGCGCCGTGCTGCGGCGCAAGGCGCCCGAGGCGCTGGACAGTGCCGTCGAGGTGGCCGGCCTGCGGCTCGACCCGGCAACGCGGCGCGTCGCGCGTCGCATCGGCGACGACACCCGCGAGGTCAAGGTCGGGCCGACCGAGTTCCGCCTCCTGCACTTCCTCATGACGCACCCGGAGCGCGTGCACAGCCGCGCCCAGCTGCTCGACCGCGTCTGGGGCGACCATGTGTTCATCGAGGAACGCACCGTCGACGTCCACGTCAAGCGGCTGCGCGAGGCGCTCGCACCCGTCCAGTGCTCGACGCTCATCGAGACGGTGCGCGGCGCCGGTTACCGGCTGACCGCGACGCCGGGCGGCGCGACCGCCTGAGCGCCGGGGCCTGGCGCGCCATGGACTGGATGCTGCCCCGGACCTTCGCGGCGGTGGTCGCGATGCTGCTGGGTGCCTTCGCAGGCATGCTGGTGGGCGACTCGTACAAGGCCACGCTGCTGGGCACCATCGCCGGCGGTGCGTTGGCCGTCGGCACCGTCGCCGTCGTCGACTCGATTCGCGGCCACCGCCTGATGGAGTGGCTGCGCGGCGCCCAGCAGGGTCAGGCGCCGCGCGACACCGGCTTCTGGGGTGAGCTGGCCTATCGATTCGAGCGCTCGCTGCGCAGCCGCGAGCAGGCCACGAGCCGTGAGCAGCGCCGCCTGGAGCAGTTCCTCTCGGCCATCGAGGCCTCGCCGAACGGCGTGATGATGCTCGACGCCGCCGACCAGATCGAGTGGTGCAACCGCGTGTCGGCCGACCACTTCGGCCTCGACCCGGTGCGAGACCGGCGCCAGCGCGTCACCAACCTGGTCCGCCAGCCTTCCTTCGTGGCCTACCTGCAGGCCGGTGACTTCAGCCAGCCGATCGCGTTCGCCGGGCCCTCGCGCGCGACGTTGTCGGTCCTGGTGCGGCCCTACGGCGAAGGCATGAGGCTCGTGCTGTCGCAGGACGTCACCGAGCGCGAGCGCTCCGAGGCCATGCGGCGCGACTTCGTGGCGAACGTCTCGCACGAGATCCGCACGCCGCTGACGGTGCTGGCCGGCTTCGTCGAGACCCTCGCCAGCCTGCCGCTGAGCGAGGCCGAGCGGCGTCGGGTGCTCGCGCTCATGGGCCAGCAGACCGAGCGCATGCAGGCGCTGGTGTCGGATCTGCTGACGCTGGCGCAGCTCGAGGGTAGCCCACGCCCCGCAGCCGATCGCTGGTTGCCGGTGGCGACGCTGCTGCAGCGCGCCGAGGTCGACGCCGTCTCGCTGTCGGGCGGGCGCCACCGCATCCAGGTCACGGGCGGCGAAGACGCCGAGATCGCAGGCGTCGAGACCGAGCTGCTCAGTGCGGTGGGGAACCTGCTGTCCAACGCCGTCCGCTACACCCCCGACGGCGGTCGCATCGACATGCGCTTCGAGTGGCGGGGCGACGGGATGGCCGTGATCTCGGTCAGTGACGACGGGCCGGGCATTGCGCGCGAGCACCTCGCGCGCCTGACCGAGCGCTTCTACCGCGTCGACGGCAGCCGTTCGCGCGAGACCGGCGGCACGGGCCTCGGGCTGGCGATCGTCAAGCACGTCGTCCAGCGCCATGGGGGCGACATTGAGGTCGACAGCGAGGTCGGCAAGGGCTCGACGTTCCGCCTGCTTCTGCCTGCCGTGCGGCTGCGGCACTTGGCGGCACCTGCCGACTCGACGCCCGAGGCGACGCTTCGCGCCTGATCGCCTGCGCGCAAGCCGTCGCCTGACCGGCGACGGGCCAGCTCCTACTGGCTGCGCCGGTAGATCGCCGTCGTTTCGTTGCGCTCGGTCGGGCGGCGCACCTGGGCCATCAATTCCCAGCCGGCCGGCGCCCGCGCGGCAGTGCGACCGCGGCTGACGATGACCAGGCGTTCACAGCGCCCGTTCGCCGCGTCGGCGCGCGCGTCCACGCGCGCGTCGGCAAAGTGCTCAAGCGCCGCCACCAGGACCGGCGATGCGCCGGGTGCCGCCACGCAGGCGCCCGAGGGAATGTGCGCCCGGATGCGCTCCATGAGTGGGCGCGGGCTGCGTGCATAGTCCAGCAGCGGCAGCCACAAGGTCATCAGCAGCAGCCAGCACAGGGCCACGCCGCCGGCGGGCAGCACCATGCTCTTCCAAAGGGCCTCGCGGTGCCGGCCCGTGCGCCAGCGCACCAGCCAAAGCCAGGCCAGCGTGCCGAGCACCGCCACGGCCAGCTCGGCGGCCGAGAACACCGGCACGAAGCCGGGGGCCAGCTTGGCGACGTTGGCCGCCGGCTTGGCCGGCACGCCGGTCTGCATCGCGACGTACACCACCCAGATCGCGATGGCGCTGATGGTGAAGAAGAACATCGAGAACCAGTCGATGGCCGCCGACGTGCTGCGCCTGAGTGTCGGCAGGGCGAACGCCGCGAGGATCGCGAAGCCGGGCAGGCCGAGCATCAGGGCCCGGTCCGAGCCCGCGGTGAGCACGTTGGCCACCAGCGCCACGCCAACGGCCACCAGCGGAACGGCGAGGTGGCGGTACATCAGGTGGCGGCGCCAGCGCCAGACCGTCCACAGGGCCAGCAGCCAGACCGGCCACAGGAACCACAGCCACTGCCGGCCGATGCCCAGCAGGTCTTGCGCGCCCGGCGCCTCGACGCGCCAGCGCCAGGCACCGAGGCCCCCGGCAACGGCCGCGGCCAGCAGCGTGGCGGCGGCAAGCCAACGGGCGAACGCGCGCACCGGCTCGAAGGCCGAGCGCAGGCACACCACGGTGCCGGCACAACCCATCGCCACCGCCATTGCCGGCGCACCGCTGACTGCCAGCAGCACCGGCGCGGCGACCACGGCGGCGCGCGCCCGACCTTGGCGAAACGGCGCAGCGGCCAGCGCGTAGAGCAGCAGCGCGGTGGCCGCGAGCTGCACGAGCTCGGGCGTGGTCTCGTGGCCCAGCTGCAGCAGGCCGAGCGTGGCGATCAGCGCCAGCACGGCGCCGTCGGCCACCGCGCGTGAGTAGTCCACCGGCTCCGCGCCACCGCCGAAGGCGAAGGGCGTGGGCTGCGCAGCCTCGGTACGGGCGAGGTGGAGGGTCGCGTACCAGACCAGCGCGAGCGTGAGCGCCAACAGGGCGGCAAATGGCAGGCGTGCCGCGAGCGCCGGGTCCACGCCCAGCGGCGAGAGGGCGGCGACGAACGCCGCGCCCAGCCAGTGCGGCAGCAGGGCGGCGTCGGTGGGCACGCCCCCCAGGGTCGGGGCCCACCACGAGGTGCGGCCCTCGGCCATCGCCACCATCTGGCCGAAGGCCGTGAGGTCGGCGTTGCGCCAGGGGTCGCGGTCGAAGACCCCCGGCAGCACGTAGGCGGCGCACAGCAGCAGCAGCGGCAGGCGCGGAAGGCGTCTCGCGCCACGCTCGCTGACCAGAGCGGGGTTGGGTCGGTTCACGCCGTGATGATGCCCGAGGCCGGACAAACAAAAAGGCAGCCGAGGCTGCCTTCCTGGGATGCAAGTCGCGTGGCCGTCTTACTTCTTGGACAGGTGGGCGAACTTGTTGCGGAACTTCTCGACGCGGCCGCCGAGGTTGTCCACGCTCTTCTGCGTCCCGGTGTAGAACGGGTGGGTCTCGCTGGTGGTTTCCAGCTTCACCAGCGGAAGTTGGCGACCGTCGTCGAGCGTGATCGATTCCTTGGTCTGCACGCACGAGCGCGTGACGAACTTGAAACCGTTGCTCAGGTCCACGAAGCAGACTTCGCGGTAGTTGGGGTGAATGCCTTCCTTCATCTCGTGCCTCGTTCGGTTGCGGCAGCCACACCCGCGAATCGCGGTGCTCGCGGTGCACTTGCCTGGGGCGGAAAATCGCGCATTATAGATTGCGCGCCGCCGTCCGCCGACAGTGGCGCGCCAGGATCGCGGCCGGCCTCAGCCGCCGCGCCGCATCATGTCGAAGAAGTCGAGGTTGCTCTTGCTCTGCTTCATCTTGTCGAGCACGAACTCCATCGCCTCGATCTCGTCCATGTTGTAGAGCAGCTTGCGCAGGATCCAGGTCTTCTGAAGGATCTCCGGCTTGAGCAGCAGTTCCTCGCGACGCGTGCCCGTCTTGTTGATCAGGATCGACGGGTAGACGCGCTTCTCGGCCATCCGGCGGTCGAGGTGGATCTCGCAGTTGCCGGTGCCCTTGAACTCCTCGTAGATGACCTCGTCCATCTTCGAGCCGGTGTCGATCAGCGCGGTCCCGATGATGGTCAGCGAGCCGCCTTCCTCGACGTTGCGCGCCGCGCCGAAGAAGCGCTTGGGGCGCTGCAGCGCGTTGGCGTCCACGCCGCCGGTCAGCACCTTGCCCGACGACGGCAGAACGTTGTTGTAGGCGCGGGCCAGCCGGGTGATCGAGTCGAGCAGGATCACGACGTCCTTCTTCAGTTCCACCAGCCGCTTGGCGCGCTCGATCACCATCTCGGCGACCTGCACGTGGCGGGCGGCAGGCTCGTCGAAGGTCGAGCTGATGACCTCGCCGCGCACCGTGCGCAGCATCTCGGTCACTTCCTCGGGGCGCTCGTCGACGAGCAGGACGATGAGGTGGATCTCGGGATGATTGGCCACCAGCGCGTGGGCGATGTGCTTCATCATCACCGTCTTGCCGGTCTTGGGCTGCGCGACCAGCAGCGCGCGCTGGCCCTTGCCGATCGGGGCGATCAGGTCGACGATGCGGCCGGTGATGTTCTCCTCGCCCTTGAAGTTGTCGCGCTCGAGCTTGAACTGCTCCTTGGGGAACAAGGGCGTCAGGTTCTCGAACATGATCTTGTGGCGGTTCTCCTCCGGCGTCACGCCGTTGACCCGGTCCACCTTCACCAGCGCGAAGTAGCGCTCGCCGTCCTTGGGCACCCGCACCTCGCCCTCGACCATGTCGCCGGTGTGCAGGTTGAAGCGCCTGATCTGGCTGGGCGAGAGGTAGATGTCGTCGGTCGACGCCATGTAGCTGGTGTCGATCGAGCGCAGGAAGCCGAAGCCGTCGGGCAGCACTTCGAGCACGCCGTCGCCGAAGACCTGCTCGCCGGCCTTGGCGCGCTTCTTCATGATCGCGAACATCAGCTCCTGCTTGCGCAGGCGGCTGACGTTCTCGATCTCGAGCGCCTCGCCCATCGTGATCAGCTCGCTGACGTGCTGGGCCTTGAGTTCGGAAAGATGCATGGGTGAACACCCTCGGGGGGAAGGCACCGTGCCGCCGTGAACGGTACCGGTCTGGCTGCCCTCGCGGCTTCCTGTCACGCTGCGGTGCCAGGCTTGGCTACCGTCGTACGGTGGGGCTGGGCGGGGAGGGGGCCTGAGCCGCGCGCCACCCCGGTGGGAGGCATCGACACGGCCCCATGCGAAGAAGGGGCCGATGCGCGGTTGGCGATCAGTGGTCCGACGCTGCGTGGGTAGTGGCTTGCGTCGAACTCACTTCCAGGGATTATAGATGACCGTCGAGGAAAGCCGTCAGCTGCGCCTTGGGCATCGCACCGACCTTCGTGGCGACGAGTTCGCCGCCCTTGAACAGCATCAGCGTCGGGATGCCGCGGATGCCGAACTGCGCCGGGACGTCGCGGTTCTCGTCGACGTTCATCTTCGCGATCTGGACCCGTCCGTCGTAGTCCTTCGCGAGGTCGTCGAGGATCGGCGCGATCATCTTGCAGGGGCCGCACCACTCGGCCCAGTAGTCGACGAGCACGGGCTTGTCGGATTGCAGGACGTCGGTCTTGAACGACGCGTCGGTGACGTGCTTGATCAGTTCGCTGGCCATGAGGGATTCTCCGCGACCCCGTGCAACCGGGTCCACGCGAAGGCATTTTGACACAAAGCCCCTTGCCGGGTCCGTCGGCGCGCAGGGCGTGGCGCTGCGGCGGCCCGATCTGCCCTGTGTTCCCGGGGTTGATCGACGCATCTGCCTTGCGGCGCGCGCGGTCCAATCGAGCCATGCCCGCCTCGTCCGCCGCCAACGCGCCCGCCGCGCCGCGGTCGCCTGCGCTGCGCACCTTCGGGCGCTTCCAGCTGCTGCGCCTGCTGGGCAGGAGCCAGCGCACGATGGCGTGGCTGGTGCACGACCAGCGCAGCGACCAGGAGCTCATGCTCGTGCTTCCGAGCACCCGGCGACACGGCGCTGATGCGTCGGGACGGTGGGCCCAGATCGCGCGCCAGGGCGCGCGGCTCGATCACCCCAATCTCGCCCACGTCGTCGAGGTTGGTGTCCACGACGGCTGGCCCTACGTGGCCTACGACCCCTTCGATGCCGCGACGCTGAAGGACCGCCTGTCGTCCAAGGGCATGCCGGCCGCAGACTCGGCACGGATGGCGATCCAGGCGCTGCAGGGGCTTGCGTTCGCGCACGAGGCGGGCCTCGCGCATCGTGACCTGCAGCCCTATCTGCTGCTGGTCGGCGACGCGGGCACGGTCCGCATCGCCGGGCTCGAGGTCGCCTTCGAACCGGGTGCCTGCGACGACGACGGGGCGCGTCGGATGTCCGTCGAGCCTGGCGGCGTTCGCGCCCGGCAGGACGCCGCTCAGCAGGACGTCCTGGCGATGGGCCTGCTGCTCCACCACGCGCTCGCCGGCCGCCCGGCACTCGACGAGCCTGACGTGGCGCTGGCGGCCGCGCGGCTGCCTCCCTCCGGGTGTGAGATCGTTCGCCTGCCGTTGGATGCGCCGCAGCCGGTGCCCGAGCCGCTGCGTGCGATCGTCGACCGCGCGACCGACCATCTGGCAGCGCAGCGCTATCGCCACCCCCGCACGCTCGCCCGCGCGCTGGAGGGGTGGATCCGCAGCGACGCTGCCCTCGGCGGTGGGCCGCTGGCGCTCCTGCTCGACCACCTGCGTCTGGCCGGGGCCCTGCCTGCGCTGCCCGGCGTGGCCGACCGTGCCGCACGGCTGGCAATGATGGAGCGCCAGCGCACCGGTGAGCTGGCCGACGTCGTGCTCGAGGACCCGGCCCTCTCGTTCGAGCTGCTGCGGACGGTCAATGCGGCGCGGGTGCGCGGGGCGCAGGTCTGCGGCATCGGTCCGGTCCTGACCGTGCGCCGCGCCATCGCCATGCTGGGCCTGGACGGCGTGCGCCGGGCCGCGCTGGGCCTGAGGCCTTGGCCCGGTCCGCTCGACGAGCCGGCGGCGGGCGAACTCGAGCGCCTGATCGCCCGCGTCAAGCGCGCCGGAAACCTGGCGATCGCCCTGCGGCCCGCCGGCTACGACGCCGAGGTCGTCTACCTGATCACGCTGCTGCAGAACCTCGGGCGGCTCCTCGTCCAGTACCACTTCCCCGACGAGGCGCAGCAGATCCGCCGGCTGATGCAGCCCACCGCGCCACGGCACGCAGGCGACGCCGAGGGCGCAGGCACGAGCGAGGAAAGTGCCTCGTTCGCCGTGCTCGGCGTCGGCATGGAGTCGCTGGGGCTGGCCGTGGCCCGCCATTGGGGGCTGGGCGACGGCGTGATCCACATGATCCACCGCCTGCCAGCGGCCACCCACGTGCGCGCCGTGGAGAACGACGACGAGATGCTGCGTGCCGTGGGCAGCTGCGCCAACGAGGTGATGGACGCGCTCGAGCTGCCGGCGGCCTTGCAGGCGACCGCGCTGCAGAGGGTGGTGGGGCGCTTCGGTCGCGCGCTTGGCATCGGGATGCGCGATCTGAGGGAAGCGCTGGCCGGCCGGCCGCGCACCGAGCCATCGCGCGCACGTCCGTGAGCGCTCCTGGAGCCAAGCCGTCTTCTCAGGAGAACGGGTCGAGGTCGGCCCGAATCCCGAACGCCGATCACAGGTGACGAGCCTTACCCCCGGCACTGGTTGCAACGCTTGGGGCTGCTTGGTTCCCCACCTGACCCGGTTGGGCGCGCTTCCATGCGGGGAGGCCCGTCGAGGCGTATTGTAGGCGAAGGCAGCCCGGGCAGCCGGGGCTGCCTGGACCCGTCCGGCGGGTGGTTCGTCAGCGCAATTGCAGCGCGTCGTCGCCGAACTCGACGCGCAGTGGCTCGATCAGCAGCTTCTTGGGGCCGGCCTCGACCGTGCCCGCCAACCAGGCCTCGACGCCGGCCGCGCGCGCCACTTCGACAGTGCGCCTGGCATCGCCAGCCGCCACGTAGAGGGCGAACCCGGCCCCCATGTTCAGCGTGCCGTAGGCCTCGGCGTCGTCCTGCCGGGCGTGCTGCTGGATGAACTTCAGCACAGGCGGGACCGGCGGCACGGTGTGGATGCGGTAGGTCAGCGCCTTCGGGTGACGCAGCAGCTTTCGCCAGCCGTGGCCGGTGACGTTGGCACAGTAGTGCGGGCGGATGCCGGCGCGCTCGAGCGCCTCGGTCACGGGCGAGTACAGCACCGTCGGGTCGAGCAGGGCCTCGCCGTAGGCGCGGCCGTCTTCCAGCGGTGTCAGGTAGCCCTGCGGCAGCCGTTCGACCAGCTTGCGCGCCAGGCTCAGCCCGTTGGCGTGGATGCCGCTGGCAGCCAGCAGCACGATGGCGTCGCCGGGGCCCAGCCGCTCACCCAACGACAGTCGCTCGCGCGGGCTGACGATGCCGGTGCACGAGGCCGCCAGGTCGATGCGACCGCCCTCGACGATGCCCGCCAGCGCCGGCGTCTCGCCACCGCCCCAGGCCACGCGGCAGGCGTCGCAGGCGCGCTTCCAGCCGGCCACCAGGGCCTGCGCGCGCTGCGTGTCGCCGAACCAGTCGCTGCCGCCGGCGGCCCAGTAGGCCTGCACCACGAGCGGCGTGGCGCCGACCGTCACGAGGTCGTTGACTGCCATCGCGATGGTGTCCTGCGCGATGGCGTCGTAGAAGCTGCGCCCGGTCAGGCGCTGCATCTCGTCGGCCACCAGCGACTTGCTGCCCAGGCACTCGACGATGCTGGCCAGGTAGAAAGGCCCGACGTCGACGACGTACGCCGACTCGCCGCGAGAGGCCGCCACCTCGGCAAAGCCGTGCCCCGCGAGGTGGCCCGCGGTGGCCGCGGCGGCGCGCTGCGCGGCCACCTTGAGGGGGTCGATGAGGTCGTAGACGACGCCCGCCTGCTCGTAGCTCAGCGTGCCTTCGCCAGCGCCGGCAGCAGCGTTTCCAGGAACTTGGGGGTGGGCCATGGGGCGATTATCCCCGCCGCGGCGCAGGCATCCGGCGCGGCGCGGCCCTCCGGGGGCGGCCCGTAGAATGCCCCGATGAGCTATGTCGTCCTGGCCCGCAAGTACCGCCCGCGCAGCTTCGCGCAGATGGTCGGGCAGGAGCACGTCGTGCGCGCGCTGACCAACGCGCTGCAGACGCAGCGGCTGCACCATGCCTACCTGTTCACCGGCACGCGCGGCATCGGCAAGACCACGGTCTCGCGCATCCTCGCCAAGAGCCTGAACTGCACCGGGGCCGACGGCACCGGCGGTGTCACCGCCGAGCCCTGTGGCGTGTGCACGGCGTGCACGGAGATCGACGCCGACCGCTTCATCGACTACATCGAACTCGACGCCGCGTCCAACCGCGGCATCGACGAGGTGCGCGACATGATCGAGCGCGCGGCCTACAAGCCGAGCGTGGGCCGCTACAAGGTCTTCATGATCGACGAGGCGCACCAGCTCACCAAGGAAGCCTTCAACGCGCTGCTGAAGACGCTCGAGGAGCCGCCCGAGTACCTGAAGTTCGTGCTCGCGACGACCGACCCCGAGAAGATGCTGCCGACGGTGCTCAGCCGCTGCCTGCAGTTCAACCTGCGGCCGATCGCGCCGGACGTCGTGCGCGAACACCTGGAGCGCGTGCTGGAAGCCGAAGGGGTGCCGGCCGACGCCGGCTCCCTGCGCCTGCTCGGCCGTGCGGCCCGCGGCTCGATGCGCGATGCGCTGTCGCTCACCGACCAGGCCATCGCCTATGGCGGCGGAAGGCTCGACGAAGGCGTGGTGCGGGCGATGCTGGGCGCGGTGGACCGCGGGCACGCGGCGCGCATCGTCGATGCGCTGGCGCGTCGCGACGGCGCCGCGGTGCTGCAGGCGGTCGACGCGCTGCGTGCCCAGGGCCTGTCGGCGGCGGCCACGCTCGAGGAGATGGCCTCCATCCTGCAGGGCATGGCCGTCGAGCAGGCCGTACCTGGTGCCCTGGACGCCGGCGACCCCGATCACGACGACGCCCGGCGCCTTGCCCCGGCGCTGGCACCGGACGAGACCCAGTTGCTCTACGCCATCGTCGTGCATGGCCGCTCCGAGCTCTCGCTGATGAGCGACGAGTACGGCGCGTTGACGATGGTGCTGTTGCGGATGCTGGCCTTCCCGCCCGCGGGCGAGGGCGTGCGTGCGACGCCCCCCCGTACCGCCGTGCCCATGCCAGCCGCGTCCAGTCCGCTGGCATCGCCGACCGCAGAACCCCATGCGCCGCCCGCTGCCGCGGCACGTGCCCCTGCACCCGAGCCCCGACCCGAGCCCCGACCCGAGGCGGCTGCCCCGCGGTCGCCCGCGGCGCCGCCCCCGAGGCCGGCGTCCCCGCCGCCGTCGACGCTGCCCGAGCCGCCGCCGTGGCTCGACGAGGCCCCGCCCGACGACGACGGCCCGGCCAGCGCCGCGCCGCGCAGTGCGCCGCTGCGGGCCCCGGCACCGCCGGCGATCAGCCTGCCGGCGGCTTCCACGTGCTCTGCCCCTGCGCTCGAACTCACCCCCCTCGGCGACCGATGGTCCGCGCTGGCAAGGCGGCTGGTCGACGCCGGTGCCATCTCGGCGCTCACCCGCGAACTCGCGTTCCAGGGCGGTCTCGTGGAGGCGGGCGAAGGCGAGGCCGCGGTCTGGCGGCTGGTGGTCGAGCGCGACTCGCTGCGGGCCCCGGCGCTGGTCGACAAGCTGGCGGCGGCACTCGCGGCCGAACTCGGCCACCCCCTGCGGCTCGAGGTGCAGCCCGGCGTGCCGGTGGACTCCCCCTCGCGCCGCGATGCCGCCGAGCGCACGCGCCGGCAGGCCGAGGCCGAGGACATCATCCGCAACGACCCGGTCGTGCAGCAGCTGCTTGGCCAGTTTCCCGGCGCGCAGATCGTGCCCGGCTCGATCAAGCCCGCCTGATCCCCGATCCGAACCCCCGATCCGAACCGAAGAGGACGCCACCATGATGAAGCAGCAGCTCGCAGGCCTGATGAAGCAGGCCCAGGCGATGCAGGACAACCTCAAGCGCGCGCAGGACGAGCTTGCCCAGACCGAGGTCGAGGGCCAGTCGGGCGCCGGCCTGGTCAAGGTGGTGATGACCTGCAAGCACGACGTGCGGCGCGTGACCATCGACCCCAGCCTGCTGGCCGACGACAAGGACATGCTCGAGGACCTGGTCGCCGCGGCCTTCAACGACGGCCTGCGCCGCGCCGAGGAAGTCAGCGCCGAGAAGATGGGCAAGCTGACCGCCGGGCTGCCGCTGCCGCCGGGCATGAAGTTCCCGTTCTGACCAGGCTGCTCGCCGCGCCGCGCCGCGATGGCCGAGGCCGTTCTCGACGACCTGATCGACGCCCTGCGCCGTCTGCCCGGCGTGGGCGTCAAGTCGGCGCAGCGCATGGCCTTCCACCTGCTGCAGCACGACCGCGACGGCGCGCGCCGCCTGGCGCACGCCCTCGACGCCGCGGTCGAGCGCACGCAGCACTGCCGACGCTGCCACACCTTCACCGAGGCCGAGGTCTGCGCCACCTGCCTCGACCCGGAGCGTGACGACCGCCTGCTGTGCGTCGTCGAGACGCCGGCCGACCAGGCGGCGCTGGAGCGCAGCGGCAGCTACCGTGGGCGCTACTTCGTGCTGATGGGGCGGCTGTCCCCGCTGGACGGCGTGGGCGTGCGCGAGATCGGCGCCGTGCCGCTGCTCGAGCGCGCCGCCGACGGCCTCGTGGAGGAGGTGATCCTGGCCACCGGCTTCAGCGCCGAGGGCGAGGCCACCGCGCACGCGCTGGCCGAGGCGCTGCGCGCCCGCGGCCTGAAGGTGACGCGGCTGGCGCGCGGCGTGCCGGCCGGCAGCGAACTCGAGTACGTCGACCTCGGCACCCTGGCACACGCACTGACCGACCGCCGCTAGAGCGGTGCCGTCCCTTGTTCCACTCCACACCCCGACCCACCCCGTGACCCTCGCCTACGCCTGCATCCTCGTCGCGGCACTGCTGCCCATCGTCTGCGCCGGCATCGCCAAGTCCGGCAAGTTCGGCCAGCCGCGATCGCAGGGCGGCTACGACAACCACGACCCGCGAGCCTGGCTGGCACGCCAGACCGGTCACCGCGCCCGCGCCAATGCCGCCCAGGCCAACAGCTTCGAGGCGCTGCCCTTCTTCATCGGGGCGGTGATCGTCGCCCACCTCACCGGCGGCGCGCAGCCGCTGGTCGACGCACTGGCCGTGGCCTTCATCGTGCTGCGCGTGGCCTACATCGTCCTGTACGTCGCCGACCGCGACCTGCTGCGCTCGCTGGTCTGGGTGGCCGGCCTGGGCTGCTGCGTGGCGCTGCTGTTCGCCGGCAGCCTCTCCTGAGGACGGTCCTGCCATGACCCCTGGCTCACTGCTCAAGCTCGGCGCCGTGATGCCGGGCGCCCCCGACGTCGACCACCCCCGCCCCGAGCGCCTGGTGGCCGGCAACCCGCGCCGCGAGACCTGGAATCGGGTCGACACCGAAGTCGGCGCCGGCTCGCGCCTGTACTGCGGCGTCTGGCGCTGCGAGCCCGGCCACTGGCGCATCGAGATGGCGCCGGGCGAGCACGAGCTCTTCACCGTGCTGCAGGGGCGCTGCCGCGTGCACTCGGCCGCCGGAGGCTTCGAGGAAGCCGGCCCGGGCGAGGCCCTCTTCCTGCCGGCCGGCTTCAAGGGCTCGTTCGAGGTGCTGGAGCCCCTGACCAAGACCTACGCGATCGTCGCCGCGGGCTGAACGACGGGTCGCCCGCCCGCGGCCCCGTCGTCAGGCCGGCACCGACGGCAAGCCCGACAGCGCCATCGCCAGTTCGGCCTCGTCGTACTGCTGGTCGACCAGCTTGCCCGAGAGGTAGTTGGTGTAGGCGCTCATGTCGAAGTGCCCGTGGCCGCAGAGGTTGAAGAGGATCACCTCGGAGCGGCCCTCGGCCTTGCAGCGCAGCGCCTCGACGATGGCGCCCTTGACCGCGTGGTTGGCCTCCGGCGCCGGTACGATGCCCTCGGTGCGCGCGAACAGCACGCCGGCCTCGAAGCAGGCGTTCTGGTGGTAGGCCGTGGCCTCGATCAGGCCCAGCTCCTTCAGGTGGCTGACCAGCGGCGCCATGCCGTGGTAGCGCAGCCCGCCGGCATGGAAGCCCGGCGGCGTGAAGGTGCTGCCCAGCGTGTGCATCTTCGTCAGCGGCGTCAGGTGCGCGGTGTCGCCGAAGTCGTAGGCGAACTTCCCGCGCGTCAGCGACGGGCAGGCCGCCGGCTCCACCGCCACGATGCGCCGCTTCCTGCCGCCGCGCAGCTGCTGGCCGATGAACGGGAAGCTGATGCCGGCGAAGTTGCTGCCGCCGCCCGTGCAGCCGACCACCACGTCGGGGTCGTCGCCGGCCATCTCGAGCTGCAGCATGGCCTCCAGCCCGATGATGGTCTGGTGCATCAGCACGTGGTTGAGCACCGAGCCCAGCGCGTACTTGGTGTCGTCGTGGGTCGCTGCGATCTCCACCGCCTCGCTGATCGCGATGCCCAGCGAGCCGGGGTGGTCGGGGTCCTTCTCGAGGATGGCCCGGCCCGACGCCGTGAGGTTCGATGGCGACGGGATGCAGCGCGCGCCGTAGGTCTCCATCAGCGCGCGGCGGTAGGGCTTCTGGTCGTACGAGACACGCACCTGGAAGACGGTGACGTCGATGTCGAACAGCGAGCCGGCGAAGGCGAGCGACGAGCCCCACTGGCCGGCGCCGGTCTCGGTGGCGATCTTCTTCACCCCGGCCTGCGCGTTGTACCAGGCCTGCGGCACGGCGGTGTTGGGCTTGTGGCTGCCGGCTGGCGAGACGCCCTCGTACTTGTAGTAGATCTTCGCCGGCGTGCCCAGCGCCTTCTCCAGGCGGTGCGCGCGCACCAGCGGGCTCGGGCGCCAGAGGCGGAACACCTCGCGTACCGGCTCGGGGATAGGGATCTCGCGCTCGGTGCTGACCTCCTGCAGGATCAGCTCCATCGGGAACAGCGGCTCGAGGTCGCCCGGCCCGACCGGCTGCAGCGTGCCGGGGTGCAGCGGCGGCGCCGGCGGCACCGGCAGGTCGGCCATGATGTTGTACCAGTGGCGCGGCATCCGGCTCTCGTCGAGCAGGTACTTGGTCGTGCTCATGCGGTGCTCCTCGGCGCGGTCGTTGGCGGACGTTGCATGCTATGAGCGCCGGGCATGCCGCCGCAAGGGCGGGCAAGCACCGAGGCTGGATGTTCAGGGCTGGAGCACCTCGAGCGCCCGGTCCATCCCGCCCGACATGATCGAGATCATGGCGCGCTCGGCCACGGCCGGCTTGGGGTGGTAGGCGATCGACAGGCCCGCGGCCTCCATCATCGGCAGGTCGTTGGCGCCGTCGCCCACGGCGATGGCCTGCGCGGGCTCGATGCCCATCAGCTCGGCCACCTCGAGCAGCACGCGCTTCTTCTCGGCGCCGTCGACGATGTCGCCCCAGGGCCGCTGCATCACGGTGCCGGTCAGCCGCCCGCCGGCGATGCCGAGCTGGTTGGCGCGGGCGAAGTCCAGGCCCAGGCGCTGGCGCACGCGTTCGCTGAAGAAGGTGAAGCCGCCAGAGATCAGCAGTGTCTTCAGGCCGGCGGCCTGGCAGGCGCGCACGAAGGTCTCGACGCCCGGGTTGAGCCTCAGCTTCTCGTCGTGGACGCGCTGCAGCGCGTCGGCCGGCGCGCCGGCCAGCAGTGCCACGCGGCGGCGCAGGCTCTCCTTGTAGTCGGCGATCTCGCCGCGCATCGCGGCCTCGGTGATGGCCGAGACCTCGGCCTTGCGCCCGACCACGTCGGCGATCTCGTCGATGCACTCGATGGAGATCAGCGTCGAGTCCATGTCGAACGCGACGAGGCGGTAGTCGGCCAGGCGCAGCGGCGGCGTCACGCCGCGCAGCAGCAGTCCGGGGCGGGCTGGGGCAAGGGGTTCGGTCATCTCGGGCTCGGGTGGTTCGCTCGATGTCAGGCGCCGGCAGCCTGCGCCACCGGTGGCCCCAGCGAACGAAGCAGGTCGCGCACGAACTGCGCGCGCCCCGGGGCGTCGGCGATCTCGCGCTCGACGCGCAGCTTGTCGTTGCCGGCCAGCTTGATGGCGCGGTTCTTCTGCACCAGTTCGATGATGCGGCGGGCGTCGATCGGCGGATTGGGCCGGAACACCACGTTCATCAGCTTCGGGCCGGCGTCGATCTTCACCACGCCGTAGGGCTTGGCCAGCACGCGCAGGCGGTGGGTGTCGAACAGGGTCTGGCCCTGCGCGGGCAGCTTGCCGAAGCGGTCGGTCACCTCCTCGAGCAGGGCGTCGATCTGGTCCTGCCGCTCGGCGGTGGCCAGGCGCTTGTAGAGCGACAGCCGCGCGTGCACGTCGCCGCAGTAGGCATCGGGCAGCAGCGCCGGCGCGTGCAGGTTCACCTCGGTGGTGCCGAACAGGCTGCCGGTGGGCGACAGCAGGTCGGGCTCCTTGCCGGACCTCAGCGAACGCACGGCCTCGGCCAGCATCTCGTTGTAGAGCTGGAAGCCGACTTCCATCATGTTGCCCGACTGGTTCTCGCCCAGCACCTCGCCGGCGCCGCGGATCTCCAGGTCGTGCATCGCGAGGTAGAAGCCGCTGCCCAGCTCCTCCATGTCCTGGATGGCCTGCAGGCGCTGCCCGGCCTGCTTGGTCAGGCCCTCGACGTCGGGCACCAGCAGGTAGGCGTAGGCCTGGTGGTGGCTGCGGCCGACGCGCCCGCGCAGCTGGTGCAGCTGGGCCAGGCCGAACTTGTCGGCGCGGCTGATCACGATGGTGTTGGCGCTGGGCACGTCGATGCCGGTCTCGATGATGGTCGAGCACAGCAGCACGTTGTGGCGCTGGGCGACGAAGTCGCGCATCACGCGCTCGAGCTCGCGCTCGGGCATCTGGCCGTGGGCGATGCCGATGCGGGCCTCGGGCAGCAGCTCGGCCAGGCGGTCGGCGCGGTTGCGGATGGTCTCCACCTCGTTGTGCAGGAAGTAGACCTGGCCGCCGCGCTTCAACTCGCGCAGCACGGCCTCGCGGATCACGCCGTTGCCTTCGTTGCGAACGAAGGTCTTGATGGCCAGGCGGCGCTGCGGCGCGGTGGCGATGACGCTCAGGTCGCGCAGGCCCTCCAGCGCCATGCCCAGCGTGCGCGGGATCGGCGTGGCCGTCAGGGTCAGCACGTCCACCTCGGCGCGCATGGCCTTCATCGCTTCCTTGTGGCGCACGCCGAAGCGGTGTTCCTCGTCGATCACCAGCAGCCCCAGCCGCTTGAACTTCACCTCGGGCGAGAGCAGCTTGTGGGTGCCGACGACGATGTCGATGGTGCCGTCGGCCAGGCCCTCCATCGCCGCCTTGACCTCCTTGGCACTGCGGAAGCGCGACATCTCGGCCACCTTCACCGGCCACTTGCCGAAGCGGTCGCTGATGGTCTGGAAGTGCTGCTCGGCCAGCAGCGTGGTCGGCGCCAGGATGGCCACCTGCTTGCCGCCGGTGACGGCCACGAAGGCGGCGCGCAGCGCGACCTCGGTCTTGCCGAAGCCGACGTCGCCGCAGACCAGCCGGTCCATCGGCCGCGGGCTCACCAGGTCCTGGATCACGGCGTGGATCGCGGCGCGCTGGTCTGCGGTCTCCTCGAAGCCGAAGCTGGCGGCGAAGGCCTCGTAGTCGTGCGGGCTGAAGCGGTGGGCGTGGCCTTCGCGGGCGGCTCGGCGGGCGTACAGCGCCAGCAGCTCGGCGGCGGTGTCGCGCACCTGCTCGGCGGCCTTGCGACGCGCCTTCTCCCACTGGCCCGAGCCCAGCCGGTGCAGCGGCGCCTCGTCGGCACTCACGCCGGTGTAGCGGCTGATCAGGTGCAGCTGCGAGACCGGCACGTACAGCGTGGCCTTGTCGGCGTACTCGAGGTGCAGGAACTCGCTCGGGCCCTCGCCGAGGTCGATGTTCAGCAGGCCCTTGTAGCGGCCGATGCCGTGGCTGGCGTGCACCACCGGGTCGCCGAGCTTGAGCTCGGAGAGGTCCTTGATCAGCGCGTCGACGTTGCTCGTCTGCTCCTGCTTGCGGCGCCGCCGCGCCTCGCGCGTGGTGGCGAAGAGCTCGGTCTCGGTGACGAACTGCACCGCGCGGCCGGCGTCGGGCTCGTGCCAGAAGAAGCCTTCGGCCAGCGGCGCGGCGGTGATGGCCACCTTCTCGTCGCCGGCCAGGAACTCGGCGAGGCCGCCGACGCTGGGCACGTCGATGCGGTGGTCGCGCAGCAGTTCGAGCAGGCTCTCGCGGCGGCCCTCGCTCTCGGCGAGCAGCAGCACGCGGTGCGGCGTGGCGGCAAGGTGGCGCTCGAGCGTGGCCAGCGGCTCGGTGGCGCCGCGGTCCACCGCCAGCGGCGGCAGCG
>JBILNT010000026.1:0-27276 GCA_044374875.1 Rubrivivax sp. | reverse complement strand
CAGCAGCCAGGCCATCGCGCTGGCGGCGCCGAAGTCGTTGAAGTCGAAGGCCATCCGGTACAGGTAGATGGCCGTGGTCATGCCCGACTGGTCGGAGCCGCCGCGCCCGCCGGTCAGGATGAACGGCTCCTCGAAGAGCTGCAGCCCCCCGATCACGCTGAGCGTGACGCCGAAGTAGATCATCGGCCGGATGCCGGGCAGCGTGATGTGCAGGAACTGCCGCAGGCGGCTCGCGCCGTCCATCGTCGCGGCCTCGTACAGGTCCTTCGGGATCGTCTGCAGCGCCGCCAGGTACAGCACCACGTTGAAGCCCACGTAGCGCCAGAACACGATCAGCGCGATCGCCGGCTTGATGTGGTCGGGATCGCCCATCCAGTCGACCGGCTGCCCCAGACCGAGGGAGGCGAGAGCAAGGTTGATCAGCCCGTAGTCGGTCGAGAACAGGCTGCTGAACATGATAGCCACGGCCACCGTGCTGGTGATGTAGGGCAGGAAGTAGGCGCCGATGGTGGCGTTGCGCAGCCGCGCGAAGGATTGGTGGATGAACACGGCCAGCGGCACTGCCACCAGGTGCTGCGGCACCCCGCTGGCCAGCGCCAGCCACAGCGTGTTGCCCAGCGACTTCCAGAACCACTCGTCGTGCAGCGCGAAGGCGAAGTTGCCCAGGCCGGCGAACTCCATCGACGCCAGCCCGGCGGTGGGCTCCCAGGTCTGGAACGCCAGCAGCACGGAGAACAGCAGCGGGAAGAGCCCGAAGACGGCGAACAGCACGAAGAAGGGGGCCAGCAGCACGTAGGGCGCCCGGGCGGGCGAAAGGCGAAACCGGTCGGGCCAGCGCATCGTCGGCACTCCTTCAGCGCAGGGCGCGGCGCGCCAGCAGCCGCTCGGCATCGGCCAGCGCCGTGGCGATGGGCTTGCCGCGGTCGAGCACCTTGTCGAGCTCGGTGTCGATCACTTCGGCGGCGAAGGCGTCGTGCTTGTGCACGGCTGCCGCGCGGATGCGCCGGGCGGAGTCACGCCAGAGCCGTCGCGCGGGCTGGCCGCCGAGGAAGGGGATCGGCTCGTCGAACCAGGCATCGTCATGGGCCGCCACCAGGGCGGGGAAGGCATCGTGGCGCTTGAACGACTGCAGCTGCACCGAGCGGTCGAGCGTCATCAGGCGCACGAACTCCCAGGCCAGCGCCTTGCCGCCGGCCGCTGCCCCGCGCGGCAGCGCGAGGAAGGTGCCACCGTAGGCCACCTCCGTGCCCTCGGGCAGCGGGGCGGCCCGCCATAGCCCGCGTGTGGCGGGTGCCAGCCAGTTCGACAGGTGCCCGGCCAGCCACGCCCCGCTCATCTGCGTGGCCAGCATGCCGCGGCGGAAGGCCTCGCTCCACTCGTTGGACCAGGCGGCGAGCCGGCGGTCGAGGCCGAGCCGCCGCACCTCGCGGGCCAGCGCGAAGGCACGCTCGAAGCGCGGCGAATTGACCAGCACGCGCGACTGCGAATCGAAGTACAGGCCCTGCCCGGGCTCGAGCCCGGCGCGGATCAGGATGTCCTTGACCTCTCTGGCATGTGCCACCAGCACGGCGCCGGTGGCGGCGCGGATGCGCCGGCCAGCGTCCAGGTAGCTCTCCCAGCTCCGAGTCAGCGAATCGGGGGCGACGCCGGTGCGCTCGAGGATGTCCTGCCGGTACAGCAGCGTGCCGGGCCCGATGTCCAGCGGCGCCGCGACGAGCCCGCCACCACGGCCCGCAGCCTGTGCGACGGCAAACGGCACCCAGCGCCCGGCCAGGGCCTGCGCACCCCATGGCGGCTGCGACAGGTCCTCCAGGCCACCGCCGCGGGCGAAGCGGCCCACGTAGCCCACCTCCAGCGCCATCACGTCGGGCAGCCGGACCGATGTCGACAGCGCCGTCGTCATGGCCGTGTGGTGGTCGGCGAACTGCCGGCTGACGACCTCGATCGCGACCTCGGGATGCAGCTCACGCCAGCGCGGGATGGCCTCGCGCACCATCGCGTCGACCGCGGGATAGGCGGCAACCGTGAGCGACGCAGGCCGGCCGGCAGCGCCTGCAGGCCGCCAGCCAGCGGCCGTCGCGACGCCCAGCCCGGTCGTCGTGGCCAGCATCCGCAGGGCGCGGCGCCGGGATGTTCGATGAAGTTCTGCGAGGGTCACGGGGTCGACAGGCGCACCGGGCCGCGCGACGACGGGCATCGGGCGGGTCCAGGCTGAAAGCGCTTTCACTTCATCTTAAGCCATCGACCGCCCACCCTGTCCGAGGGAAAGCGCTAAGCGGCCCGTCTCCGCGCGCAGCCGCCAGGGGTACGCCGCGGCGGGCGTGTGCCGTCTCAGCGAGCCCGGTAGGCCCGTGTCGACTCGCGCGGCACCAGATGCGGCTCGGGCACGTCGACACGCGGCGTGCGGCCGCCGAGCAGGTCCAGCATGGCGGCGGCAGCGAGCCGGCCGAGTTCGTTGACCGGCTGGTGCACGGTGGTCAGCGGCGGGATGGCGAAGCTGGCGCTGGCGACGTCGTCGAAGCCGACCAGCGAGACATCGCCCGGCACCCGCAGCCCGCGGCGGTAGAAGGCCAGCGCCGCGCCGAAGGCCATCTGGTCGTTGGCCGCGAAGACGGCACTCAAGGGCACGCCCGACTCGATCAGGCGATCAGCGGCGACTCGCCCGCTCTCCTCGGAGAAGTCGCCGACCGCGATCAGCCGCGGGTCGACGGACACGCCGGCGGCCTGGTGTGCCGCCACGAAGCCCTTGTGCCGGTCGACCGCGTCCGGGTGGCGCGGATCGCCGCCGATGAAGGCGATGCGACGGTGGCCCAGCGACAGGAGGTGCTCGGTCGCGATGCGGCCGCCGACGAGGTTGTCGAAGTGCAGAGCGAACAGGTTAGGCGCCTTGAGCTGCCTGCCGGTGACGACCACCGGCAGCGACTTGGCGACCGTGCGCAGGGCACCGTCGCTCAGGCGCCCCGTCAACACGATCAGCCCGTCGACCCGACGCGCACGCAGCAGTTCCACGCAACGCGCTTCCTCATCGGCGTTCCAGTGCCCGCTGACGAACAGCGGGCTGTAGCCGGCCCGCGAAAGCTCGACCTCGATGCCGCGCAGCGCGCCACCGTAGAACGGGCTGTCGATGGCCTGGGTGATGATGCCCACGCTCAGCGTGCGCCCCCCGGCCAGACCGCGCGCCACCGGGTTGGGGACGAAGCCGAGCTCGGCGATCGCGGCGTCGACGGCATGGCGCTTCTCGTCGCCGACCACCGCGGTGCCATTGAGGATGCGCGAGACCGTGCTGGGCGACACGCCCGCACGTTCGGCCACCATCTCCAGAGTCACCTTGCCCGGCGCCGCAGCGACCGCGGACTTCCTGCCAGCACCCATTCGATCGATTCCTTGCATGCCGCATGCTCGAGGGCGGCCGCCGGGCGAGTTTAGGCGCAGGCGAGGCGTCGGTGCCCACGCGAAGTGCTCGGCGACGCACGAAGACGGTCAGCCGCGCGGCCGCCGGGCCCGTGCCGCCGCGAGCGCGCGACGCGGCGGCAGCGCGTCGCAGGCCCGGCGATAGGCCCTGAGCGTGCGCTCGGCACGGCCCAGCACGGAATCGGGGGCGTAGCCCGCCAGGCCCGGCACGTCGTACGCCAGGCCGCTGAGCAGGGTCATCGCATCGCCGGCCCGCCTGGCGGCGTGGACGTGGAAGCGCCCGGCCGCGACCGCGTCGACCACGCGCGGCGCGAGCATCAGGTGACGGCAGTTGCGCGCGGGGATGACGACCCCCTGCCGGCCGTCCAGGCCCAGCGTCTCGCAGGCGCGGAACCAGCCCTCGATCTTCTCGTTGATGCCGCCCACCGGGAGCAGATCGCCGCGCGAGTCGATGGCGCCGGTCACGGCGATGCCCTGGCGCAGCGGCACGCCGGCCAGGCTGGACAGCAGGGCCAGGAACTCCGCGCACGACGCCGAGTCGCCCTCGATGCCGCCGTATTGCTGCTCGAAGACCACCGTGGCCGCCAACGCCAGCGGCGCGATGCGGGCGAACAGCGACGCGAGGTGGCCGTGCAGGATCAGCACGCCCTTGTCGTGGATGGGACCCGAGAGCTCGACCTCGCGCTCGATGTCCAGCAACCCTTCGTCGCCCGCACGCGTGGAGGCCGTGACACGGATCGGGAAGCCGAAGGCGTGGTCACCAAGGTCCACCACCGTCAGGCCGTTGACCTGGCCGACCGCCTCACCGCCGGTCAGCACGACGCGCTCGCCGTCGCGCAGCGACTCGTGCAGGCGCTGCTCGGGGTAGTCGTGGCGGTGGGCGGCGGCCTCGATCGCGGCGCGCACGTCGGCGGTGTCGATCAGGTGCTGCCCACGGGCTCGGGCCTGCGCCGCGCTCTCGACGAGCAGCGCCTCGGCGCGCGCGAAGCGGGCGCTCTGGCGCTCGCGATCTTCCGCATCGCGGTGCATGGCCTCGATCAGCGTGGCGACCGCGGCGGCGCTGCAGTGCGGCAGCCCGAGACGGTCGCAGGCATGGGCGACGAACACCGCCGTGGCCCGGCGTGTGTCGTCGCTGGCCCGGAAGCTCTCGGCGAAGTCGACCTTGCAGCGAAAGTGGCGGGCGAACTCGGGGTCACCCTCCTGAACGAGGTAGTAGTCCTCGACCGAGGCGACGAGCACGATCTTGACGTCGACCTCGACCGCCTCGGGCTGCAGCGACACGGCCGCGATGGGCGCGAACGGGCCGCCGGTCTCGCCGACCTGCAGGCGCCCGCTGCGCAGGAAACGGCGCAGCCGTTCCCAGACCGGCGGGTCGGCCAGCAGGTCGCGCAGGTGCAGCATCAGGAAGCCGCCATGCGCCTGCAGCAGGCTGCCGGCACGCACGCG
The DNA here is from genome assembly GCA_044374875.1 of Rubrivivax sp. Lineage (GTDB taxonomy): Bacteria > Pseudomonadota > Gammaproteobacteria > Burkholderiales > Burkholderiaceae_C > Rubrivivax. The sequence goes on along the minus strand of JBILNT010000026.1, from coordinate 22,419 downwards.
CGAGAAGTCCGTCACCAGCACGTCGTTCTCGGCCTCGTACTCGATGCTGCCGAACAGCGTGCGCAGCTGCGGGTTGTCCTCGACGATCACCGGCGCGCCGCTGGCGCCGTGGTGGTCGACGGCCACGTTGACCCGCAGCCGCGACAGCACCTCGAGGAGCGCCTCGACCCGGTCGGCCTCGTCCTCGTCGTCGACGGGCTGGAACAGCTCGAGGTTGGCCAGGATGTCTGCGCCGACCTGTTCGAGGTAGGAGGCGAGCTTGACCGAGTCCTTGATCTGACGTCGCAGCGCGTTGCGGATCTCCTGCAGCGCGTGGTCGACCAGCGGCTTGACCTTGCGTCGGCGCAGCGCCTGCAGCCGCTCCTCGACGGCGAGTTCCTGGGCTCGCGCCGACTCGAGGAAGCGCGCGATCTCGGCAGTCAGCGCACCCTCCGCGGCGTCGATCTCGAGCCGCTGCTGCGGCGTCAGCGACATCGCGGCATCGGCGGTCATCGGTGCGCCGGCGGCGTCGCGCCGCGTGAACACGAGGCGCCCTTCCTCGCGCATCAGCGCGAAGCGCCGTGCGTCGGCGAAGGCGCTGAGCTCGGCGAATGCACGGTCCTCCTCGGCCTTGCACGCGCGCTCGATGCGCTCGACCTCGGCACGCACGTCGTCGGCCACCAGGCGCTTGGGGATCTCGACCTGGCTGCGCTTGGCGAAGTCGGCCATCAGCTGCCGCAGCAGCCGGCCCTCGCCGGCAGGCAGGCGCAACGCTCGCGGCCGCCCGGGGGCATCGAAGTCGTGCAGGTAGCACAGGTCGGGCGGCACCGGCCGAGAGGCGGCGAAGTGGGCCATCAGCTGGCGCAGCAGCGTCGCGCGGCCGCTGCCCACCTCGCCCAGGACGAACAGGTTCCAGCCCGGCTGGTCCACCTGCAGGCCGAAGCGCGCCGCGCGTTCGGCGCGCTCCTGGCCGATCCAGGGCAGCGGCTCGTCGGCAAGGGCGGTCGTGTCCTCGAAGCCCAGCGATGCCGGCTCGACGACGAGGCGAAGATCGGCGGGGGACAGTGCATCGGCGCTCATGGCGTTCGGTCAGTCTCGACACACCCATTGTGGGCGCCGATTCACCCGCCCGCCAGAGGCGCCCCACCCGGGACACAGGCGCGACAGGCAGTCGATGGACAGCAGCCGGGGCGTCGGCCACACCCCACGGCCGGGGCCGGGCGGCTTCGCCGTGGGCGTCACTGGCCGTGCACCAGCCCGGCGTGTCACGCCCGTGCGGTCCCCGGGCCCTACGCACCCGCCAGCGCGTGACGCACCAGCAGCACCGACAGAGCGAACATCGTCACCCCGATCAGGGCGTCGAGCACCTGCCACGCCCGCGGCCGGGCGAACCACGGCGCAAGCCAGCGCGCCCCGAAGCCCAGCAGCGTGAACCAGCCCAGACTGGCGCTGCAAGCGCCCGCGACGAACCACGGCCGCAGCGCACCCGGTTGCTGCGCGCCGATGCTGCCCACCAGCAGCACGGTGTCGAGATAGACATGCGGGTTCAGCAGCGTGAAGGCCGCGGCCTGCGCGACGGCCGCACCCCGACCCAGCCCGGCACCGCCCGAGGCAGCCTCCAGCGCGCCCGGACGCAGCGCCCGGCGCAGCGCCCGCCAGCCGTAGGCGGCCAGGAAGGCAGCGCCGGCCAGCGCCAGCGCGTTCGCCAGGACGGGGCGCTCGCCCAGTGCCTGCGCCATGCCCATCACACCGGCCACGATGAGCAGCGCGTCGGCGAGCGCACAGAACAGCACCACGCTGCCGACGTGCTCGCGGCGCAGCCCCTGGCGCAGCACGAAGGCGTTCTGCGCGCCGATGGCGACGATCAGGCCCAGGCCCAGTGCCAGGCCCTGGAAGAACACGGGGAAGCCCTGGAAGGCCGCGGGATCGGGGGTCATAGGGCGCCAGCTTGCAAGAGTTCGAGCGCGCGGGACGCGGGTTCAGCGGCGCAACCCGAGCACCATCACCGTGCCGACGACGATCAGGCCGCCAGCCACCTGCAGCGGCGCGATCGCCTGCCCCAGCAGCAACCAGGCCAGCACGAGCGCGAAGATCGGCTCGACGTTCATGATCGGCGAGCTGCCGACCACGCCCAGCCCCGGAAGCACCGTGAACATGATGGTGAATGCGGTGCCGTACAGGAGCGTCAAGGCGGCGAGCCCCCACCAGCCCGCCGGCGCCGCCGGCAGTCGTGGGCCGCCCTGCAGGCTGATGGCCGCCAAGGCCAGCAGTGCCACCATGCCCATCGTCAATGCCGTGCGCAGCCTTCCGTCGATGCGGCCGGCCTCGTGCTGCGTGAGCACCAGGGCCACGCCGAAGATTGCAGCCGCACCGGTCGCGAAGGCCACTCCGGCGCCGATGCGCTGCCAGTGCGCCCCCGCTTCCAGGCCCGAGACCGCTCCCGAGACATCCAGTGCCAGGGCCAGGCCCGCCAGCAGCACGGGCATGGCCAGCAACACGCGCCGTTCGGCACGGTGCCCGTAGAGCACGCGTGCGGCCAGCGCTGTCCACAGTGGATAGGTGTTGAAGGCCAGCAGTGCCAGCGCCACCGGCAGCCGAGCCACGGCCGAGTACAGGCAATAGCTCTGCGCGGCGATCAGCGCGCCGATGATCGGCATGGCCCGCTGCTCGCGCGCCTCGAGCCGCCAGGGTGCGCGCACGGCGACCAGCAGCAGCGCCACCGCCAGCGCCGTCACGCCGCTGCGGAACGCCACCGCCGTGGCCACGTCGACCCCGTGGTCGAACGCCAGGCGCGCGGCGACATGGTTGGCGCCCATCATCAGGGCGATCAGGAGCAGGGTCGCGAAGGCGGAGCGGGATGGACGGGACGACATCGACACCGATTGTCGCCGCCGCGCGGCAACGGCATGCGCCCCCACCGACGGCGCGCGGCGCACTTCGGCCAAGCGGTGCGCGAGCCGCGTCGCGATCGACGCGGGTGCAGCCCGGCCGCGCTGCGCGCGCAAGCGTTGACGCAGTGCAAGCCGGCGCCCCGCGACCTGCCGGAGGATTGATGCGGACGATCCATGTTCAACGCATGCGAAGGGAGCGAACCGGGTCGGCCGGACCGCTCCTGACGCGCGCATGTCACCGGGAGGCGAATCATGACGAAATCCAGATTCACGGAAGCAGTCGGCTGCGCGACGCTCGCGGCCGCAACGCTTGCCGGCTGCTCGGCGGTCGGTCCCATCATGGGCGAGTGGAAGCCCGCACCGGTGGGCACGAGTTGGGCGACGGCGCAGCGCAACACCGGCAGCTTCGGCCAGGACGTGCAGACGAGGACGACGCGAATGCCGGACCAGGAGTGGAAGGGCCTGCAGGCCGTCGCGCTGCGCACTTCCAGCGGCATCCTGCTGCAGCACCCGAGGGACGGCCGCTGGCTCGCGCTGATGAGCCCGGACGGCAGGCCGGTCGTGGAGTTCGATCCGCCCGCAGGCTGGACGCGCCCGATCGCGGTGGGTGACCGCTGGACGCGCACGCAGAAGATGAGCAACCTCGTGTCCGGCCGCTCGACCGAATACGAGTCCAGCTGCACCGTAGCCGCCTGGGAGCGGGTCACGGTGCCCGCAGGGACGTTCGACGCACTCAGGGTCGAGTGCAGCAACTCCATGGACGCGCAGGACACCTACTGGACCAGCCCGGCCGTGCACCCTTTCGTGAAGACCCGCCTGGTGCGTGGCCCCAGAAATCCGAACGGGCCAGGCACGCAGGACAGCGAGTTGCTCGAGCTGCCGTCGTAAGCACAGGCAGGCCGCGCCTTGCACGCCGGGCGCCCTTCACGCCCCGCATGCATCGGCACGGCGAGCCGCCGCAGGCCTGCCCTCAGGTCACGAAGATGTCGCTCGCAGTCAGCATCGGGGCGTCCGTGAGCGTGGCAATCAGCACCGCCGCGCCCTCGCCGCTGCCGTCGGCATCGTAGAACAGCTTGCCGGTGTCGGTCTCGTAGACGATGAAATCGTTCGCGTCGATCGCCTTTCCGCCGGCATTGGCGCGGAAGTTGGCCGCTGACAGGGCGCCCAACTTCGTGAGCTTGGCGAAGATGCCGTTCTCGAGCTCGATGACGTCGACCACCGGATTGAAGTCCTTGATGGTGTCTACGTTCGTGCGGCCGTCGAGCTCGCTGGCGAAGCGGAAGATGTCGGCGCCCTGGCCACCGGTCAGGGTGTCGTTGCCGGCGCCGCCCGTGAGGCGGTTGTCGCCCGAATTGCCGATGATGAGGTTGCCCAGCGCATTGCCGGTGCCGTTGGTGTCCGCGCTGCCGGTGAGCGTCAGTCGCTCCAGGTTCTCGCCCAGGCTCCAGCTCACGCTCGAGACCACGGTGTCGACCTCGGTGCGGGCGGTGGAGGTCTCGCTGATGCGGTCGTTGCGGCTGTTGACCACGTAGCGATCGTTGCCGGCGCCACCCACGAGGCTGTCGTTGCCGGCACCGCCGATCAGGGTGTCGGCGCCAGCGCCCCCGTCCAGCGTGTCGTGGCCGGCGCCCCCCGTCAGGCTGTCGTTGCCGGCGTTGCCGGTCAGCCGGTTGGCGAGGTCGTCGCCCTCGATCCGGTCAGCGAGGCTGGAGCCGATCACGTTCTCGACGTCGCGGATCAGCTCGGCGTTGCCGAAGCCGTCGTCGTCGATCGTGCCCGCCACCGGGCCGGGGAACTGCAGATCGTCGAAATAGTAGGTGCCGCCGCCGCCATCGGCACCGCTGACGCCGAAGTTGAAGAACACCGACGCCTTGTCGTAGGTGAAGTCGAAGTTGAGCGCAGCCGTGCCCTGGGCCTGTTCGCTGAAGTCGAAGGTCAGCGTCTCCCAGCCGTTGGCCACCGTCGTCAACACATCGACCTCGCAGCTGCGCGTCCCGTCGGCCGAGTCCTCGACCTTCAGCCGCACCTTGATGCCGGCCTCCGGTACCCAGACGCGCAGGGTCAGGGTGGTGTTGCCCGGCTCGAACGGGATGGCTGAGATCGAGGCGCCGCTGCCGAAGCCCACGGTGGTGCCTGCCCACAGCTCCGCGGTGTCGGACTTGACGACCTTGCCCACCAATGCCGAGCCACCGCCCGGGTCGGTGGCGATGCTGGAGTCGTCGGCACCACCGAAGCCGCGCAGGACTGGCGCATCGGCCTCGTCGAAGGTGACGAACGAGATGCTGGCGTCGACCGGCAGCAGCGAGACGCGCACGCCGTTCGTGGCCCCGGCGAAGGAGACCGTGTCGATCCCGTCTCCCCCCTCGAAGCTGTCGACGTCCGCGCCGCCGTTCAGGGTGTCGCTGCCGGCGCCCCCCGCGAGCACGTCAGCTCCGGCACCGCCGTCCAGACGGTCGTCGCCGTTGCCACCGTCGAGTTCGTCGTCGCCCTCCCCGCCCCCGAGGGTGTCGTTGCCGTCCGCACCGGAAAGCACATTGGCGCCTTCGTCACCGGTGAGGCGGTCATCATGCGCCGACCCGAGGATATTCTCGACCCCGGTGACGGTCTCGCGGTTGCCGTAGCCGTCGTCGCGGATGGTGCCGGTGGCCGGCGGCGTGGAGATGAACTCGAGGTCGTCGAAATAGTAGGTACCGGCCCCGCCGGCGGCGCCCGGGACGCCGAAATCGAAGAACACCGAAGCCTTGTCGTAGGTGAAATCGAAGTTGAGCGCGGCGGTGCCCGAGACCGGATCGCTGAAGTCGAAGGTCAGCGTCTCCCAGCCGTTGGCCACCGTCGTGACTGCATCGACCTCGCAGCTGCGCGCCCCGTTGGCTGCGTCCTCGACCTTCAGGCGCACGGTGATGCCGGCCTCGGGGACCCAGACGCGCAGCGTCATGGTCGTGCTGCCCGGAGCGAACGGGATCGCCGGGATCGACGTGTTGCCGCCGAAGCCGACCGTCGTGCCAGCCCACAACTCCGCCGTGCCGGACTTGACCACCCGCGCGACCATGTTGCCGCCGCCAGCCGGATCCTCGACGATGGTCGCGTCCTCGGCACCGCCGAAGCCGGACAGCACGGGCGCGTTGGCTTCCTCGAAAGTCACCACGGAGGCGGTCTGCGGCGGCGGAGTCGTGCCGACGAGCGTGACGGTCACGCCGCCCGCGGCCCCGGCAAAGGACAGCAGGTCGTCGAGCCCGGCACCGCCGTCGATGGTGTCCACGCCGTCGCCCCCGTTGAGGGTGTCGCTGCCACCGCCCCCGAAGATGGAGTCGTTCTCGCTGTCACCGACGAGGTTGTTGTCGCCGTCGTCGCCGATGAGGTTCGCCATGGTGGTGTCTCCGCTTGACTTGATGGGCTGCAAGGTGGCCGAAAGCGCATTCTGAAAACGCTTTCACGCACTCTAGAGACCGGGCCGGGCTTCGTCAATGCCCGCAAGGCCATCGTTTTCCCGAGGTCGGCGGTCCCGATGGTGGCCGGCCCGCTGCGCGAACACCGCAACCGATGCGTGCCGCTCTCGCACTCACCAGGCCGGCGGGCCGGCAATGCGCCGCTGCGGCTGGCGCCGGCCAGAGGTGCGCACTGGAACGCAATGTGCGCGACACGGGCTCCACGTGGCTCGAGGCCGCCGAGCGCGAGGCGATGGTGCGGATGCCGACGCTCGTCGCGGAGCACGGCCGCATCGATGAACAGCGCCGCCCACGGCACGCGCCGGTAGCACAGGCACTGGCTGGGGTGGGGGCAGCGCAGCCGTGGCTGCAGCAGGCGCCGCTCATGGAACGCTCCCTACGGGGTCGATGGAAGCCGCCGCAGGCGCTGCGCGGGCGGTGTGCCGGCGTTCGCGACGCGGGGCACTGCGGGATCCTCGACGAGCTTGCCCGGGCGTCGTCACCGACCGCGGCCAGCTCGGCCGGCGCACAAGTGCAGGGATCTCACTTCAACCGCGGGGGCGACCTCGGGGAGCCGCCCGGGCACGCGCGCAGTCCACTTCCCCCAGCGGCCCCCCCAATCGAGCGCAGCGGCTGCATCGAACCTCGAACCGATGCGAGCGCTCGTGCTTCGCCGCCACGGTGCAGGCATCGACCCGAATTGAAATATGATGCTTGTCATATCATGCTGGCATGCCTGACTCACCCCCCCGCAAGGAGCTGACGCACGACCGGATCCTGGAAGTGGCGTCGCGCGCCATCCGCCGCGCCGGTTACCACGGCGTGGGCGTGGCCAGCGTCATGAAGGAGGCCGGGCTGACCCACGGCGGCTTCTACGCCCACTTCTCCTCGCGCAAGGCCTTGCTGGCCGAGGCCACGCAGCGTGCGGGCCGCGACACGGGAGCAGTGCTCGCCGCGCGGCTGCGCGAGGCCCAGGCGCAGGGAGTCGGCTCCTTCTCCGCCCTCGTGAACACCTATCTCGCCGACGCGCATCTCGACAACGTGGAGTACGGCTGCGTGGTGGCCGCCGTGGCGTCCGAGATACCGCGCCAGGACGAGGAGGTCGCCAACGCCGCGCGCGCCCGCGTGCTGGGCCTGGTGGAACTGGTGCGCCGTAGCCTTCCGCCCCCCGCCGACCCCGAGCAGGCGCAGCTGGTGGCAGCCACGATGGTCGGCTCACTTCAACTGGCGCGAACGCTCCAGGGCAAGGCCGGCAGGGCCTTGCTCGCCCACGCACGGGCCAGCCTCATCCAGCAGCACGAGGTTCCGCCGGCCCGTTGAGGGACGCCATCGCCGCACGCGTCGCGCCCACAAATATGACACCCATCATTTATCGGTCGACACGACGAATGCCCGCGCGACCGCTGCCGTCGTGGCCGCCGCGCCATCGTCGCCCTGGCCGGTGTTCTGGATCGCCGCGTGGCCACGTTCCTGGTGTCGCTGGACACCACGATGCTGTTCGCGGCCTTCGACCCGCTGCGGCATGCCTTTGCCGAGGCCTCGGCGGCGGACCTTTCGTGGGTGCTGAACGCCTACACCGTCGTCTACGCGACGATGCTGATCCCCGCCGGCGGCCTGGCCGACACGTACGGCAGGAAGCGCGTCTTCCTGAGCGGCGTGGCGCTCTTTCTCGCGTCTTCGGCGGCCTGCGGCCTGGCAGGCAGCGTCGGCTGGCTGATCGCAGCGCGGGTGACGCAGGCTGTCGGGGCGGCCTTGCTGCCCCCCCGCCTCGCTCTCGATCGTGCTCGCCGCCTTCCCTCGGTCGAAGCGCGAGGTGGTCGTCAGTCTGTGGGGTGCGGTCGGCGGCCTCGCCGCCGCAGTGGGGCCGAGTGCCGGCAGCTTCGTGATCGACACCTTCGGCTGGCCGCGAGGCTGGGCCACCGCCGTTTCCTGGTCGGCGGTTCGTTGCTGTATGCGTGCAGCAGCCTGTGGTTCCTGCTCGCGCCCTTGACCGAGGCGCACTACCTCTCGCACTGGCTTGCCGGTCTGGTGATGAGCGGCATCGCCGTCGGCCTGGTGCTGCCGTCGCTGTCGGCAGCGGCCGTCAGCCGGCTTCCAGTGGCGCACTATGCAGTCGGCAGTGCGGTCAACCAGGCCACCCGCCAGATCGGCTCGGCGCTTGGGGTGGCCATCACCGTGGCCCTGCTGGGCCACGCCAGCCTGCAGCGCACGGACTTCGATGCGCTGTACCTCACGCACTTGGCCCTCGCACTTCTGCCCGCGATGCCGTGTCTGCGCGTGGACACGACGCCTCGGCCAGGGCACACGCCAGACGCCTGAAGACCCCGCCCTCTTTCCCACCCTCGAGCCTCCGATGAAGCAGCACGACACGATCGAATCCACCTTGAATGCGTGGCAGGAACAGCTGGACCAGATCCGGCAGCGCAGGCGCGAGCGCGGCGGTGGTCATGCCGGCCTGGCCAGGGCCGATCAGGTCCAGGGCCTGACCGGCCTGCAGGTGATGACCGCGCTGCTCGAAGGCGACCTGCCGCACCCCTACATGGCCGACACCTTCGACTGCGAACTGGTCGAGGTGGGCGAAGGGCATGCCGTATTCCAGGCGACGCCCCAGCTCAAGCACTACAACCCGCTGGGATCGGTGCACGGGGGCTGGTACGCGACCTTGCTGGACTTTGCCCTGGGCTGCGCCGTGCAGACGCGGCTGCCCGCCGGCACGGGCTACACGACAAGCCAGATCAACCTGAACATCGTCCGGGCGGCGCACATGAAGACGGGTCCGCTGCGCTGCATCGGGACCGCCCTGCACGTCGGCCGCCAGGTCGGCACCTCGGAAGCCAGGATCGTCGGACCGGACGGCAGGCTCTATGCGCACGCGACGACCACGTGCGCCATCTTCGAAGCACAGCGGGCCACGCCCTGAGCTCGAAGCGCCCTCGCCTTCGTGGCCCTGGCCGCCCCGGACCCGTCTTGTCGGGTCGGGCACCCGCGGGCGCTGCCATGCTGCGCTGGGTGGTGCCCGGTGCCTGCCGCGGCCGTCGGGCGTCGATGCTGGCGGCCGGCGTCCCGACATGACTGCAGAGCCTCGGGGGCATCACTGAAGGGAGACTCGCAAGGCGCTGACCCACCGAGCCGGACTGAACACACCCGTGTACACCGGGGTCACTTCCTTGTCGACGTTCAACAAGCGGTACACGCCGATCTGGGCCGATCGGGTCGAGTAGTCCACCAGGAAGACGCAGTCGTCGGGGATCTCGACGAACTGACCCAGGAGCGCCAGATTGGTCGACCCTTTCGGGACGACCGGCGGTCGGTCGGAGATTCTTCGTGGACTGAATTGACTCGTTGCATAGGGAAGTACCGTCGGCACACTTGTCGTGACTGCCTTGATCTCGTCCAGATCCTCGACGAACCCCAGATGGCAGACCAACTCGGTGAGCAGTTCCTCCCCCGTCGCTTCGGTCATGGTCTTCTCGACGTAATTGCCGCGGGTATTCCCGTAAAGACCATAGCCGAACATGACAGTCGTATCCGCGGGCTGATTCCTGAAATGTGGCTGGAATGGAACGTGTAGACCCAAGCCCCAGCTCGACGCGACGCAGGAAAGTATGTGCTGCTGCCCCTGCACCTTGACCCGTGAGTACTTCCGGATTTTCTCGGCAAACAGCGGCCCCGTCGTCGTGATGGTAAACACGGACCATTTGGTCCGATCGACCTGACCGCAGAAAGCTGCAGGGTTCCCCAAGTCGGGCACCTTGGTTGCCATTCTTTCCCAAAGCGTCCAGGCCCCGTCCAACTTTTCGGCAACCAGGCCCGGCGCCTTCTTCATGCCCCCGGAGCGCGAGTCGGCGACTTTCGAGCCGATGGTGACGAAGACACAATCATCCCGAGCCACGGCGATTTCCGCCCGTTTGCCGCCCCGGAGCAGGTGCAGCTTCGCCACCGACTTCTCGGTGCGCGAAGACCTGAAATCCACATCGGTGACCTTGACGCCTGTCTGGATGTCAGCCCCCTGTTTCAGCAGCCATCTCTCGATCGGCAGGATGATGGATTCGTAATTGTTGTAGGGGGTATTCCAGCCTCCCTCGAGCGTGGTGATGTTCGCGGCCTCGTGGAAGAAGCGGCGCAGGTACCGCCTGCACTCCATCAGGCTGTGCCAAGGCTCGAAGCCGAACATGGAGGCGAACAGATACCAGAAGTTCGTCTTGAAGAACGCGCCGCGGAAGTACTCGTCGATCCTCTTGCCATCGATGGCCTGTTCGAACATCAAGATGAGGGCGATGATCGCGATGCGATCAACATGATCCAGCCCGAGCTTCGTGTGATCGATTCTCGCTCCCGCCTTGCCAATGAGTCTGGTGACGGTGTTGAGATGGTGCGTCTGATTGAATGCGAATATCTCCTCCTTGATGCTTCTCCATGCCCGCTGACTTTCGCGGAGTTCCCCGCCGTGCCCGTCCATTTCTTCCTGATCGGCAAGACACGGGATCGCCGAAAGCATGTCGAAGTAGCACTCGTAGGCCTTTTCGTTGATCAGCCTTGCGCCACGCATCGAGTAGCTCTTGTGGCGCCGCCAATCGGCATCGAGCGCTCCGCCAAGTACCCTGCGTTCCTCGAAGAGATGAATGTTCTCTGCCTTGATCCTGGCGTCCCGGATGGCGAAAACCGCCGCCGACAGACCGGCGATACCCCCGCCGACGATGTAGATCTGGCTCTGACGTCTCATCATGCGCTCCCATCTCGATTGACCATCGATGCAGCCGACCTGCCAGGCTCAGGTGACGCTCGTGCCCGCGATGACCCGTTGCTGATCGTCATCGGCGGTCTGACGCAATGACGCCGACGACCCCACCGGCGCCCCCCAGCTTCCCGGCATTCCAACCGGGCCCTGTGATCGGGTTGTTGAGTCGGCTCAACGTTCGGGTGGAAGGTGCACGCGTCCGGTGCTGGAGGAGGTGCCGTGGCCGCCTGTTCGTGGCCCGCTGCGTGGGGGTCGACGTCCGCCGTGCGCTGAGCATGGCGCGGCGGGCGACCGGATCGAGTTCGTCCAGGTCGAGCCCGGTCGCTCCGAGGTGATCGCCGCCACACGCTCGGTGCGCGAGCTCAAGGCGCGCCTTGGCAAGCCCGGTCGCGCGGATGCCGGAAGACGATGATGTTCCACACCTGTGCGGTGAAGGCGGCCGACATGACGCCCGTGGCGTGATCTCATCGCCCCGCGCGCGCGAACACGGGGTTCGGGCACACGGCCCGAAGAAGATGGCGACCCGGACGGTGGCGGGCGACGCCTCTGCAGCGGCTGCGGCCCCTCACCCGGGAGGCCCCGGCTGGCTCTCCTGTGTTCGGCACCGCACCGACGCCCAGCCCGATGGCGGGGAATGATGTCCATCTCCCAGTTCGCCAGTCGCTGGACATGGAGGTCGGATGCCACCGCTGCAGCGCCCGTCGAACACGACGAACCGGGCGCTCGGCACGGTGGCCGGGCAGGGCCGGCTGGCTGCAGCGCTGGCAGCAGCGGCACGTTGGAAGCGGCACGTTCGGACCTCGTCCTTGCGCGACGCACGCTGCGCCGCCGGACCGGCCAGCGGCGATCGCCTTGTTCCGAGTTCCGAGCAGCGCTGCAGCCGCTGGACCGGACCGGTCCCGGCGTGGGAGTGGCCCACGTGGCGTAGCGGTCCGTGCGTCGTGTCGTGGTCTGTGCCGGCGGCTGCCAGCGCAGGCGCCTGCGCCGTCACGCGGCGACGACCTCTTCAGCCTCCAGACAGGAGTTGGCTCATGGACACCCTTCGCCCCCTTGCCATGGCCGGTGCGTTCGCCCTCATGCTCACCGCGTGCGCCCAGAACCCGGCCATGCCCGACGGTGCCGGCCACGCCGCGCACCATCAATCCGCAGCGGCCCTGTCCGCACCGGCAGACCGCATGGCGATGATGGACGCGCACATGCAGACGATGCGCGAGATGCACGACAGGATGTCGCGCGCGCGCACGCCGCAGGAGCGGCAGGCCCTGATGGGCGAGCACATGACGCTGATGCAGGAAGGCATGGCGCTGATGGGCGGCATGGGCCCCGGAGGAATGGGCGCGATCGGGATGGGCCGCATGGGCCCGGCGGGCGCCGCGAGCGGGCCGATGGACATGGCCGCGCGCCAGCAGATGATGGAAAAGCGCATGGAGATGATGCAGTCCATGATGCAGATGATGCTGGACCGCATGGGGCCGAGCCCGGCGCAGCCCTGACCGGCGGCCATCGGCCGGCAGGCCCCGCCGGCGCGCCCCCGGTGGGTCGTCGCGATGGCCTGCGGCGGCATCAACGAACGACGCGCCGCGCTGATGCCGCGCTGATGCCGCGCTGATGTCGCACACAGTTTGCCGCACCGAGTTCAGGCACCTGTACGCCAGCGCACAGACCCGCCCCCTGCCGGCGCGTAGCTTCCACGAGGCCTCAACGCGCTATCGCGCACTCGACAAGGAAGACCATGCATACACGCAACACGCTCGCCGCGATGGTCATCGTCGCGCTCACCACCGTCGGCTGCGCCGTCTCCCGCGGCCAGCAGACGTCCGGTGCCTACATCGACGACGCGACCATCACGACCCAGGTCAAGAGCCGGATGCTCGGCAGCCCGGACGTGGCCGGCACCAGCATCAGCGTCGAAACGCTCAACGGCACCGTGATGCTCTCGGGATTCGCGAAGAGTGACCGCGAGAGAGACACCGCCGAGCGCATCGCCCGCGACGTCAACGGGGTCAGGTCGGTGAGGAACGAAATCGCTGTCCGGCCGTGACCGGCGGTGACGTCCGGGGTGCGCAGCGAAGTGTCCGCGCGCCGCGTCATGCACCAAACGTAGCGCGCGTTCGTCGTCGCCCTGAAAGCCCCACCGAATCGCCCGCTGTCCTGCACGGCGACGGGCCTGGAGAACCACCATGCTGCACTACGCCATCGTCTTTCTCGTCATCGCGCTCATTGCCGCCGTGCTCGGCTTCGGGGGCATTGCCGCCAGCGCCGCCGGCATCGCCAAGATCCTCTTCGTCGTCTTCCTGATCCTGGCGGTCGCGGCCTTCATCTTCGGTCGAACCCGAGGTTGACGCCGCCACGCCACGAAGCAGGAGCGCTTGGAGGACAGGCGGGTCGAGCCGATCGGCCTGCACGCGGCGGCGCAAACACGTCCCGCGCCGGCCGGTCGACGTTCGCCAGCGTACAGACTGCCCGCGAGAGAGCCTGCAGCATCGTCGAGCTCGCCGTCGCGGCGCTCACTGAGGAGCCTTTCATGCACATCCGCAACTCCAGCCTGCTGGCAGGCACCCTGGCTCTGGCCGTCTCGCTCGCGGCCTGCAACCGTCAGGAATCGGATCAGACCGCAGGCCAGAAGGTGGACTCCGTGCTGGAGAAGACCAGGGACAAGGCCGAGGATGCCCGGCAGGCGACCGCCGACGCCATGAAGGCCACCGGCAGGGCCATCAGCGACAGCGCCATCACCGCCAGCGTCAAGACCAGCCTCGCCGCCGACGAGGAGCTCAAGATGCTGGACATCCAGGTGGAGACGACCTCGGGACGAACGGTGCTCCGCGGGAGCGCGCCGAATGCGCAGGCCAGGGACCGCGCCACGCAGATCGCGCGCTCGGTGGAAGGCGTGACGAGCGTGGACAACGAGCTCGAGGTCAGGCCATGACGCCGGGCACGACATTCGACTCGCGAAGCCTGGAGCCATGGATGGCGAACCGGTCCTGCTGGAGCACTTCGGCCTCGGGGGGCCCGGCGACGCCCTCGTTCCAGGACCAGTCGTTGCTGGGAGAACACCTGCAGCTGTGTCGCGAGCCGGGTGGTCGGCTGCTCGCGATTCGCAGCACGGCCGAGGTCTTGCACCGCTTTGCAGCAGGCCGGTTCGTGACCACCGTGCTCGCGGCACTTGCGGTGATCGGCTGCAGCTCGCTGGTGCCCTGAGGCATGGCGTCAGGCGGGCTGTCGCGACTGCTGCCCGGCGCCTCCAGAGCGCTGCTCGAGATCCTCGATCCCTCGGCCGGGGCGGCGCAACCGCCGATCCGGTCCGAGCTGTTCGGCGCGGAGCGCTTCGCTCAGCACGGGCGAAGTCTTGCGCGCACCCATCGCGCCGAGCGTGCGGTCCTGGGCGCCAGGAGTTTCATCCCGCGTGTGCGAGGCAACATCCGCATGCTGGCGCAGGCCCACCGCTACCTCGCGATCCAGGCCGGCAGCGGCTATGAGATGAGCCCGGCGGCCGAATGGATCCTCGACAACTTCAACCTCATCGAAGTGCAGCTCGGCGAGATCCAGGAAGGCTTGCCGAGGAGCTATTTCCGCACGCTCCCGCTGCTTCTCGACCCACCGCTGGCCGGTCTTCCGCGCATCTATGGCGTCGCCTGGGCCTTCGTGGCACACACCGACGGGGCATTCGACGAGGATCTGCTCACGGCATTCCTCGACGCCTACCAGGACGTCCGGGAACTGACGCAAAGCGAGATGTGGGCCCTGCCAACCACGGTGCGCGTGGTGCTGATCGAGAACCTGCGCCGCCTGGCCGAGCGGGTGGCTGCCGGCAAGGCGGCTCGCGAGGTGGCGCACCTGTGCTGCGACCACATCGAGCAGTTCGACCCGCCTGCACTGGGGCAGGTGCTCGCGCTTCTCGAAAGGCGGGGGGTCGGCCGGGTCTTCCTCGCACAGATGTCGCAGCGCCTGCAGGACCGCCGGCTGGCGGGCAAGCTGCAAGTGACCGAATGGCTGCAGCAGGCGCTGCCCGACGCCGGGGCGGCACAGATCCAGCAGTTCGCCGACCAGGCGGCCGACAACCTGAGCGTGAGCAACGCCCTGACGTCCCTGCGGGCCGTCGGCGATGCCGACTGGCCCGTCGTCGTGGCGCGGACCAGCCGCTTGATGAGGGAGATGAGCAGGTCGCCGGTCTTCGAGGCCGAGGACGCCCCGACCCGGGGCCAGACCCTGCACGAGATCGAGCGAATGGCCAGACGCAGCGGCCACAGCGAGGTCTTCGTGGCACAGGCCCTGCTGGGGCGCATGGACGCAGGCGCCGGCCACGACGATGGCTCCGAGTTGGCGAGCCACTGGCTTCGCGGCCGCGGCAGGACAGAGTTGCTGCGCGATCTCGGACTGCGCGAGCGTCTGGCCACGACATGGCGCATCGTCGCCCGGCGCGTCTCGCTGCCCGCCTACCTCGGCGTCATCGTGCTGGGCACGACGGCCCTCGTGGGCGGGCTGCTGAAGGACCAGGGATTCGTCCCGGCCGGCCCCGCCGGCGCCTCCGCCTTGGCATGGCTCGGCGCGGCACTCATGCTGTGGCCGGCCTCGGAGGCCGTGGTCGCGGTGCTGAACCGCTTGGTCAGCGAGTCGCTGCGGCCGCAGCCGCTGGCCCGGCTGGCGCTGGCCGACGGCATACCGCCGGAGCACCGCGTGATCGTGGTGATCCCGGCGATGCTGACCGACGAATCGACGGCCGCCGCGCTGGCGCACCGCCTGCTGCTGCATCACCTCGCCAATCCGGAACGCCACGCGCAGTTCGCCCTGCTCACCGACTGGACCGATGCCGATGTCGAAAGCACGGCCGACGACGCCCCCCTGCTGGCCATGGCGCGGGAGAAGGTTCTCGAACTCAATGCGCGTCACCCGGCCGCGGCCGGCGATCCGCCGCGCTTTCTCCTGCTGCATCGGCCGCGCCGCTTCAGCGTCGGGGAACAGCGCTGGATTGGTTGGGAGCGCAAGCGTGGCAAGCTCGAGGAACTGATCACAGCACTGGCCGAAGGTCACGCCACGGCGTTCACGAACCTCGGTGCGCTGTCGCAGCCGGCAGCCGGCACCCGGTATGTCGTGACGTTGGACACCGACACCCAGCTGCCGCCAGGTCGGCTGCGCAGCCTGGTTGGCGTCGCCGCGCACCCTGACAACCAGCCACGCCTGGCCGCGGACGGCAGGTCGGTGGCGCGGGGCTACGGCATCCTGCAGCCGCGACTGGCGACACCACTGCCGTCGCCGTCCGACATCACGCTCTTCCACTGGCTGTTCGCCGGTCAGTGCGGCATCGATCCCTACAGCGCCGCGAGCTCCGAGGTCTACCAGGACCTCTTCGGCGAAGGCACCTTCACCGGCAAGGGCCTGCTCGACGTCCGGGCCATGAACGCGGTGCTGGCCGGTCGTCTGCCGGAAGGCCGCGTGCTCAGTCACGACCTGTTCGAGGGCGCCATCGCACGCTGCGCGGCGGTGAGCGACCTGACGCTGATCGAGGACGCCCCGTTCCACGCCGACGTCGCGGCATCGCGCGTGCAGCGCTGGATGCGCGGCGACTGGCAGCTCCTGCCGTTCCTGCTGCAGCCCCGGCGCTGGTCCCTGGACGCCGTCGATCGCTGGAAGATGATCGACAACCTGCGCCGCTCGCTGGTGCCGCCGATGTCGCTCGCGCTGCTGGTTCTCGCGCTGCTGGGCGGCACCGTGCCGCCCTGGACAGCGCTGGCGCTCGTCGCGGCAGCGTTCTCGGCGGGGCCACTGATGGGTGCGGTGGCGGGGCTGTCGCCCAGCCGCGACGATCTGGTCCTGGGGCACTTCTTTCGTCTGGCCGGCGCCGACGTGGTGCGTGCGCTGATCGGCGGGGCCTGGCACGTGGCGATGCTGCTGCGCGACTCGCGCCTCGCACTGGGCGCGATCGGGCGCTCGCTCTATCGCATGACGGTCAGTCGTCGCCACCTGCTGCAGTGGACCACGGCCGCGGCAGCGCAGGCTCGCGCACCGACCAGCCTGCGGGGCACGCTGCGACGGCACTGGCCTGAGACGGCCCTCGCGGCCGTCGTGCTCGCCGCCGTGCTGGCCGCCGGCACGCCGACGCCGGCCCTCGCGGCAGCGCTGTGCGTGCTTTGGGCCGCGTCGCCGCTGTGGACCTGGGCCGCGAGCCGTGCGCGCCCGGCGCGCCGCGAAGCCGCCCTGTCGAGCGGCGACCGCGCCTATCTGGAGGGCATCGCACGCGACAGCTGGCGCTTCTTCGAGCGCAGCGTGGGCCCGCAGGACCACCACCTGCCACCCGACAACGTGCAGGTCAGGCCGCACGAGATGGTGGCGCACCGCACATCGCCCACCAACATCGGCCTGTACCTGCTCAGCGCGGCGTGCGCCCGCGAGTTCGGCTGGATCGGCACGGCCGAACTGATGGCGCGACTCGAGGCGACGCTGCAGACGCTGGCCACGCTGGAACGTCACCGCGGCCACCTGCTGAACTGGTACGACACGCAGACCTGCGCACCGCTGCTGCCGCGCTACGTGTCCACGGTGGACAGCGGCAACCTCAGCGGCCACCTGCTTGCCGTCGCGCAGGCCTGCCTCGAACTGGCGCGCGGGACCGCGGAGGAACCCGTGCACGGGCCGCGCCTGCGGGAACTCGCGTCGCGATGCCAGCGGATGGCGTGGCAGCCCGAGTTCAGCTTCCTGTACCACCGCAAGCGAAGGCTGCTGCACATCGGCTGGCGGGTCGCCGAGCAGGAGCTCGACGCGGGCTTCTACGACCTCCTGGCCTCGGAGTCACGATTGACCAGCCTGCTGGCCATCGCCAAGGGCGATGTGCCGGTCAGCCACTGGGCCGCGCTCGGCCGCCCGTTCTATGCCCGGGGATCGACGGTCGGCCTGCGCTCGTGGTCGGGCTCGATGTTCGAGTACCTCATGCCGGGCCTGATCGTGGACGAGCCCGTGGGCAGCGTGCTGCACGACGCCTGTCGCCTCGCGCTGATCGAGCAGATCGCGTTCGCCCGGATGCTTGGCGTGCCCTGGGGGATCTCCGAGTCGGCCTATGCGGCCAGTGACCACACCCTGGCCTACCAGTACGCCCCGCAAGGGGTTCCACGGCTCGCCCTTCGCCGCACCCCCGCCGAAGAACTCGTCATCGCGCCTTATGCCACCGCGCTGGCGGCGCTGCTGGCGCCCGCTCAGGCGTGCCGCAACTTCGAGGCGCTTGAAGCACTGGGCGCGCGCGGCGCGCATGGCTTCATCGAGGCGCTGGACTTCTCGCCGGGCCGGCGCACCTTCAACGAGCCCTTCACCCCTGTGGCCACCTTCATGGCCCACCACCAGGGCATGACGCTGGTGGCGCTGGCGGACGTGCTGCTGGGCCGCGCGGCGAGGCGTTGGGGGATGGCCGAGCCGCACCTCGATGCCCTGACACCATTGCTGCACGAGCGCGCGCCGCGCCAGGTGTCGACCCAGCACCAGCCGGCAGCCGGCCCGCCGCCGAGGGCACTGCAGCGTCGCGTGCCGGGGCTGATCCGCGAGGTGGCCCCGGGCGCTGGCGCCTTGGAGGCGACGCAGGTGCTGTCCAACGGCCGCTACAGCGTGGCGCTGCGCGCCAATGGTGCGGGCTGGAGCCGCCGCGGCACCATCGGCATCACACGCTGGCGCGACGACGCGCTGCGCGACGATCACGGCAGCTTCTTCTTCCTTCGCTGGCCGGAGGAGCCCCGCGACCCCGCACACGGCGAAGAACGTCGTGCCGCGCGCAGCGCCGATCGCCCCGCGCTGGCGTCCACCACCCAGCACCCGGCCCCGGACCCCGCCGCCGACTACCTGTGCAGCTTTCACGCCGACCGCGTGTGCTTCACCGCCGAGTGGCCGAAGCTCCAGGTGCACACCACGGTCTGGGTGAGTCCGGAGGACGACATCGAGTTCCGCCAGGTCGAGCTGCGCAACACGGGCGCCCGCGCCGTGTCGGTCGAACTGATCTCGGCCTTCGAGGTGTCGCTGTGCGATGACCGCGCCGACGAGTCGCACCCCGCGTTCATGAACCTGTTCGTCGGTGTCGACTGGCAGCCCGGGCAGCAGGCCCTGGTGTTCACGCGCACGCCCCGCCTGCCCACTGAAGCGGGGCTGAAGGTGGCGCACTTCCTGGCCGACGCCGACATTCCCGACCTTCGTCTGCGCGTGCAGGCCGACCGCCAGCGCTGGCGAGGCAGGAGCCGTGGCGCCGATGCGCCGCAGGCGACACTCGACGACCCGGATGACCCGGCCACGCCGGTGCTCACGGGGCTCGATCCGGTGTGCGTGCTGGCGGCCCCCCTGCGCGTTGCGCCGAACCGCAAGATCACGCTGACCTTCGCGACCGCGGCGTCCGAAGACGCCGGCCAGCTGCATGCCATCGTCGACAAGTACCGCCAGCGCAGCACCGTGCAGCGAGCGTCGCTGATGTCGGCCACGCTCACCGGCATCCGGCTGCGCGCGTTGCACATCACGCCGGAGAACTTCGCCGCGACCCAGCTTCTGAGTACCGCACTGCTGCTGACCCTGACGCGCGTGCCGGCCGATGAGGTCGGCGGGCCCGGGTCGGGCGCGTGCGACAGGCGTCTGCTGTGGCGCTTCGGGCTGTCGGGCGACCGGCCCATCATCCTGGTCAGCGCCAGCGTGATGCACTCGCTGGGCGTCCTGCGTGCGCTCGCCCAGGCGCTGCGGCTGTGGGCCTGGGCTGGCGTGTCCTGCGACCTGGTGATGATCGACGCGGAACCCGTGTCCTACGCGCAGGCCCTGCACCGCGAGATGACGACGCTGCGCGAACGGCACCTCGCGGACGACCCGGCCTGGCCGTGCCCGGGCAGGACGGGCATCCTGGTGCTGCGCGCCGAGGACGTCACGCCCGAGGAGATGCGCACGCTGCGGGCGCTGGCCCGGGTGCACCTGCTTGCCGACGACAGGCCGCTGCATCGACACGTGCAGGCCTGGGCGGCATTGCACGAGCAGGCACTGGCCGCGCGCGAGACCATCTCGACCACACCGGTGGGCGGCCGCGCCGCGGCCAGCCCGACCGAGCCTAGCGAAGGCGAGTTCGACGCCGCGTCCGGCGAGTTCCGCTTCGAAGCCGGCGCTCGCTGCCGGCCGCGCCGGCCATGGATCAACGTGCTGGCCAACCGGCAGTTCGGCACGCACGTCTCGGAGGCCGGGGGCGGCCACACCTGGGCCGTGAACAGCCGCCTCAACCAGCTCACCGCCTGGTCCAACGACCCGGTGGCCGATCCGCCCTGCGAGTGGCTGCTGCTGCAGGACCTCCGAACCCTGCAGACCTGGAGCGTGGCCCCTTCGGCACGCGCGGCGGAAGGCATGACCTGCCATGTGGCGCACGGCCAGGGCAGCACGCGCATCGGCCACCGGCACGGCGACCTGGACGTCACCGCGACCTGGTGCGTGGACGAGGGCAAGCCCGTCAAGCAGGTTCGTCTGCACCTGCACAACCGCGGCGCGACGACACTGCGCCTGCGCGCGGTGGGCATCGCCGAGTGGACGCTCGGCGCCAGCCGCGCCGACCGCGCGACGGTGCGCACCGCCGCCCGCCCGTCCCAGGCCCCGGGAAGTGCGGGCGTTGTCCTGCTGGCCACCCAGTGCGAGCACTCGGCAGGCTTCGGCGACGGCACGGCGTTCATGACGCTGGCCAGCCCGGGCGAGGAAGGCAGCGAGACGGACGACTGGACCTGCGATCGCCGCGAACTGCTCGACGCACGCGGCCGCCTCGTGCTGCCGGACCACTTCGGGCAGCGCCAGGGCGACGGGCTCGACCCCTGCGCCGCGTTGTCGACCCGGGTCACCGTGCCGCCGGGCGAATCGCGCGAGGTCGTCTTCCTGATCGGCTGGGCGGAAGGCCCCGACGCCGCGCGTCGGCTCGCGGCCGACGCCGCGATCGTCCCGGCGGCGAGTCGCCTGGCCCGGGTGCAGGCCCGCTGGGAATCGCTGCTCGGTGCCGCCCGGGTGGGCACGCCCGACCCGCTGTTCGACGTGATGGTCAACCGCTGGCTGCTCTACCAGACCGTGAGCTGCCGACTCTGGGCCAAGGCCGGCTTCTACCAGGCAGGCGGGGCCACGGGCTTTCGCGACCAGTTGCAGGACGCGATGGCGCTGTCTTGGGCAGCCCCGGAACTGCTGCGCGAGCAGATCGTGCGCTGTGCGTCACGCCAGTTCCCCGAGGGTGACGTGCAACACTGGTGGCACGCGCCCGGCGGCGCCGGCGTGCGGACGCATTTCAGCGACGACCTGCTCTGGCTGCCGCATGCCTGCTCGCACTACCTGCGTGCCACGGGCGACAGCGCGCTGCTCGACGAGCCCGTTTCCTTCATCGAGGGCAGCACCGTGGCGCCAGACGCGGAGGATGTCTACGAGACGCCGCGCCAAAGCGCGCAGCAGGCTTCGGTGTACGAGCATGCGGCACGCACGCTCGACCGCAGCCTGCGGGTCGGCCTTCACGGCCTGCCGCTGATGGGCAGCGGCGACTGGAACGACGGCATGAACCGTGTCGGGCACGAAGGACGTGGCGAATCGGTGTGGCTGGCGTTCTTCCTGTGCGCCCTCGTGGACGCCTGGGCCCCGCTGGCGCGGTCGCGAGGCGAGAGCGATCGGGCGATCCGCTGGGAAGAGGCAGCCGCGGGCTGGAGATCGGCGCTGCAGGGGCCCGCCTGGGACGGCGCGTGGTTCACGCGCGCCTTCTTCGACGACGGGCAGCCGCTGGGTTCGCATGTCAACGCGGAGGGCCGGATCGACCTCATCGCCCAGGCCTGGTCGGTGCTGTCGGGCGCGGCGGCGCCTGCGCGCCAGCGCGAGGCCATGGACTCGGCCCAACGGCTTCTCGCGGACGCCGACGCGGGGCTGCTCCGGCTGCTCGACCCGCCACTCGTGCACGCGCGCCCGAGCGCGGGCTACATCCAGTCCTACCCGCCGGGCGTGCGAGAGAACGGCGGCCAGTACGCGCACGCCGGCGTGTGGGCCCTGATGGCGCAGGCCGCGCTGGCACCCGCGCAAGGCAGCGACCTGCCCTACCGCATCTTCACCTGGCTGAGCCCGGCACACCGGGCCCGCCACCCGACGCAGGGCCCGGCCTACGGGCTCGAGCCCTACGCGATGGCCGGCGACGTCTGTTCGCAGCCCCCGTACTTGGGCCGCGGTGGATGGAGCTGGTACACCGGCGCCGCCGCATGGCTCCATCGCGCCGCGATCGAGTCCATCTTCGGCCTGCGGCTGGGCGCGGTGGAGCTCAGCTTCGCGCCGTGCCTGCCCCCGCACTGGCCTCAGAGCCCGAGAGGCATTTGATTTGCGCCGCCGGCTGTGCTTCGCGCGGCTGACACGGCGATGCAAGCGCCGCGAAGCGAGTCGCCGGCGCGTG
>JBILNT010000172.1:0-7681 GCA_044374875.1 Rubrivivax sp. | reverse complement strand
GCGTTGCTGGCGCGCTGGCGCGAAGACCTCGCCGAGGGCCCGCACCTGGCTGACCGCACCGCCTTCGAGGCGCTGCTCGACACCGTGCCGGTGTGGCTGCTCGGTCCCGGGCGCGAGCACTGGGAGGCGCTGCAGGGCATGGGCCTGCAGACGCTGGCCGACCTGCGTGCGCTGCCCCGGGCAGGGCTGGTGCGGCGCTTCGGTGAAGCACTGGCCCGCGACCTCGACCTCGCCTTCGGTCGCCGTCCCGACCCGCGGCGCTGGCTGGCGCTGCCGCCGGTCTTCGAGGCCCGGCTCGAGCTGTTCGCCCGCGCCGACACCACCGAGCAGGTGCTCGCGGGGGCGGCCGTGCTGCTGGCCCGGCTGGTGGCCTGGGCCGGGGCACGGCACGCCCGCATCGGCGCGTTCGTGCTGCAGATGCGCCACGAGCCGCGGCACCGCGACGGCCGCGAGCAGGTGCCGCCGGCCACCGTGCTGGCGGTCGAGCTCGCCGAGCCGGCGCTGGACGCCGCCCACCTGCAGGTGCTGCTGCGCGAGCGCCTGGCGCGCTGCCCGCTGCCTGCGCCCACGCTGGAGCTGCGGCTCGAGTGCCACCACCTGGTGCAGGGGCCGGCGCCCAACGGCGAACTGTTCCCCACCCGCCAGGGCGAGACCGAGGGGCTGACGCGGCTGCTCGAGCGGCTGCGCGCCCGCCTGGGCGACGATGGGGTGCGGCAGCTGCAGCCGCTGGCCGACCACCGCCCCGAGCGTGCCGCCCACAGCAGCGCGTTGGCCCTGCGGCGCGCGGTCCGCGCGGCCGATGCCGCGGCAGGGCCCGCGGCGGCACCCGGTCCGGCCGCACTGCCGCTGCACCGCCCGGTGTGGCTGCTGTCCGAGCCGCAGCCGCTGGCCGAGCGGCAGGCGTTGCCGCTGCTCGAAGGCCGGCCGCTGCAACTGCTCAGCGGCCCCGAGCGCATCGAGTCGGGCTGGTGGGACGACGAACTTGCCGCGCGCGACTACTTCATCGCGCAGGACGCCGACGGCTCGCTGGTCTGGGTCTACCGGGCGCGCTTGCCGGCGATGCACGGCCAGCACGGTGCAGGCTGGTTCCTGCAGGGGCGTTTCGGCTGAGGACGCCCGCGGTGCAGGTCAGGGCTCGTCGGGCCGCACCAGGTCGAGCGTGCCGCCGTACTCGTCGAACACCGGCAGGTCGATGCGCCGCACCGGCGGCGTCTTCGGTGCCGGCCGGGGCGCGCGCGGCGGCAGCGGGTGCAGGGTGCCGAAGTCGGGGTCGAAGTACATGACGAAGGCGTTGGCGGGCCTGCAGCGTAGCTGCGCCGCCGGCGCGAGGGTGTGTCGAGGGTGCAAGAACCCGCCGGGTGCGACGCCGGACGCGAGACAGGTCCCGCACCGGGTCACGCAGGGGCGTGCGCGGCCTGCCGGGTGCTCACCCGACGCGGGTGTCGAGTGCGTCGAGCGCCCGTGCGAGCTCGAAGACGGAATGCGGCGCCGAACCCTCGGCCTTGTTGTTGATGGTCACGAAGGCGCGGTGCCCTGCTGCCAGGGTGCCGTGCAGCACGCGCGCCAGGGTGGCGCGCGTGCCCGGATCCGGCGCCTGCAGGCGGTCGAACGGTGCCCAGCGGTCGCGTGCATCGGCGTACCGCTGGCCGCGCTGCAGGTTCCAGCGGCACACCAGGTCGCCGGGCCAGGTGGCGCGCAGCATCGGCAACTGCTCGTCGGCGCTCGGCAGCCGGTCGTGCAGGCCCAGGCAGTAGCGCACGCCTCGGCCCTTGAGCAGCGCGGCCAGCGCGGGTGTCAGCAGCGCCGCGTCGCGCACCTCCAGCGCCGCCAGCGCGCCGGGCGGCAGCTCCGGCACCACCGCGGCGAACAGCGCGTCGAGCCGAGCGTGCAGCGCTGCCGTGTCGTCGAGCCAGCGGCGCGGCAGCGGCGAGATCTGGAACACCAGCGCGCCCAGGCGCTCGCCCAGCCCCTCGGCCGCCGGCTGCGCGGCCATCTCCACCGCGGCGCGCGGGTCGAGGAAGAGCACGTTGGCGTCGATCGCCCGCCCGCTGCCGCTCTCGCGCAGCGTGGCGTCGGTCACCGCGGCCGGTGCCTTGACGACGAAGCGGAAGTCGCTGCCGGTCTGCGCCGCGAGCGCGCGGTAGGTCGCCGCCTTCAGCGGGCGATAGAAGGCGCGGTCGAGGCTCACCGTGCGCAGCAGCGGGTGGCACGCGTAGGCCGCGAGGCCCTGGCGCGACAGCGTGGCCTCGGGGTGCGAGGCCGCCCATACCAGCCCGGCCCAGCCGGGGAAGTGCCACGACGAGGTGCCCAGGTGCAGGCGAGCGCCATGGCGGGCGTCGAGCCGCGCCGCCAGCGTGACCAGTTCGTTCGCCACCTCGGCCGGTTCGATGCCCCGCCCGCGCCGTCCCGGCGTGCCACGGGTGACCTCGCCGAAAAGGTCGTGCGGGTCGTGGGCTGCGGCGGGCATAGTGGGCGGGTGAGGTCGGCGAATTCTCACCGCAGAGGAACGGGGTACGCGGAGGGCCGCCGAGGGACGGCAAGGAAGGAAGGGGCTTGCAGCCGGGACCTCGGAGTGACCTCCGCGCCCCTCCGCGTCCTTCCTTCCTCTGCGGTGATCCCCCCAGGCCCGCCCGCGGCCGATCAAGA
Organism: Rubrivivax sp.; assembly: GCA_044374875.1. Lineage (GTDB taxonomy): Bacteria > Pseudomonadota > Gammaproteobacteria > Burkholderiales > Burkholderiaceae_C > Rubrivivax. The sequence goes on along the minus strand of JBILNT010000172.1, from coordinate 5,035 downwards.
GCGACGCAGGCGCTCGATGACCTCGCGCGTGGCCTGTTCGGCTGCCACCGCGGCCTCGAGCGGCGCGCGGACGAGCCCGGAATGGTCGTAGTGGAGGTTCTCGTAGACCTCCGCGGCCGCAGGAAAGACGTCCAGCAGCGCCGCCAGATGCGCATCGGCCGGGGCGGCGGCGAGCAACTCTCGCAGGCGCTGCGCCACGGCCTGGTACTGGGCGGCGCCCGCCGCGCTGGTCGCGTGCGGCATCTGCTCCAGCTTCTCGAGCAGCACGGCGAGCGCGGCGACCGTGTGCAGCCGGGGCGGAACGACGAGGGTCTTGCCGGTGGACGACATGGGTGCGGTCAGCGGGTGGTGGCGCCTGGCGGCGCGATCAGGTCCTGCATGGGATCTGGCGGCGGATCGCCGGATTGCAAGAGCTCGATGCCCACGCGCCACCATCCTGGCAGCAGGCGGCGCACCTCGGCGCGGCGGAAGCGGTCGTCCACCAGGAACACCCGGCCGCGGTCGTCGGGGCCGCGGATCACGCGGCCCGCGGCCTGCACCACCTTGCGCATCCCTGGGATCAGGTAGGTCCAGGCGTGCCCTTGTCCGGTGCCCACCAGCCGTTCCATGCGCTGGCGCACCTGTTCGTTGACCGGGTTGACCTGCGGCAGCCCGAGCGTGACGACGAAGGCCCCGATCAGGCGCCGGCCCGGAAGGTCGATGCCTTCGCCGAAAGCGCCGCCGAGCACCGCGAAGCCGATGCCGTGGCCGTCGGCGCGGAAGCGGGCGACGAAGGCCTGCCGCGCCGTCTCGTCCATCGCGCGGGTCTGGGTCCACACCGGCACCTCGGGGGCGGCCTCGCGAAGCGCCGCGAGCGCCTGCTCGAGGTAGGCGTGGCTGCTGAAGAAGGCGAGGTAGTTGCCCGGCTCGCGACGGAACTCGCGTGCCATCAGCCGCGCCAGCGGCACCAGCGAGGCCGGGCGGTCGGCCCAGCGCGTGGAGACGTCGGCGACGATGCGCACCTGCAACTGCGACGGGTCGAACGCCGAGGGCACGTCGAGCCACGCGGTGTCCGCCGGCAGGCCCAGCAGCGTGCGGTAGAACTCCTGCGGCTGCAGCGTGGCCGAGAACAGCACCATGCAATGCGCCCGGGCGACGCGGGGGGCCACGAATGGCGCCGGCACCACGTTGCGCAGCGCCAGCGTGGTGGTGCCGGCCGCGAGGTCGTCGCGCGTGCCGGCGAAGAGGTCGGGCGCCGCCGCTGCCACCGGCGGGGCGGCTTCGCCGTCGCGCACCAGGTCCAGCAGCGTGTGCTCGCCGAAGCTCTCGGCCAGCCGCGCGAAGCCCAGCAGCGCGAAGTACAGCTGCAGCAGCGGCGCGTCGGCCTGCGGGTTCAGGGGCTGCTGTGCCTGGTGGTCGGTGATCGCCGCCACGGCGCCCTGCAGGGCTTCCAGCCAGCCGTCGGGCAGCTTCTCCAGCACCTGGTACGCCTCGGCGTGCTGCCGCGCCAGCGCGCGCCACTCGCGGTCCAGCCGCATCAGCGCGCGGCGCACCTCGGGCGGCACGCCGTCGCCGTCGATCAGCACGCTGCGCAGCGCCGCGTGGCCGAGCTCGGCCGAGTACATCGCACGTGCCCGGTCCACCAGGTTGTGCGCCTCGTCCACCAGCACCGCCACCCGCCAGCCACGGGCTTCGGACAGCCCGTGCAGCAGCGCCGCGCCGTCGAACCAGTGGTTGTAGTCGCCCACCACCACGTCGGCCCAGCGCACCATCTCGTGGCCGAGGTGGTAGGGGCACACACGATGCGCGCGCGCGATCTCGCGCAGCGCCTCGCGGTCCATCCAAGCCGCCTGCGCCGCCTCGGCGCGCGCCGCCGGCAGCCGGTCGTAGAAGCCTCTTGCCAGCGGGCACGATTCGCCATGGCAGGCGCGGTCGGGGTGCTCGCACGACTTGTCCTTGGCCACCAGCTCCAGCACCCGCAGCGCAAGCGCCGGATTGGCCAGCCGCACGGCCTGCAGCGCGTGCAGCGCCAGCCCGCGGCCGGGCGTGCGCGCGGTGACCACGAAGAGCTTGTCCAGCCGCTGCCCGGGCATCGCGCGCAGCATCGGGTAGATCGTGCCCAGCGTCTTGCCGATCCCGGTGGGCGCCTGCGCCAGCAGCGTGCGGCCTGCGTTCGCCGTGCGCCACACCGCTTCGGCCAGCGCCCGCTGGCCTTCGCGGAAAGAGGGATGGGCGAACTTCAGGGCCGACAAGGCGGCATCGCGTGCCGCGCGGTGGGCGGCTTCCTGCAGCGCCCATGCGGCGTAGGTGCGGCAGCGCGCGGCCAGTTCGGCCTGCAGCTCCTGTGTCGAGGCCACCTCGTCGAGCGCGGTCTCGTGCTGGGTCGCCACGTCGTAGTACACGACCGCCACCTCCAGCGCCGGCAGGCCGCGCGCCGTGGCCAGCAGCGCGGCATAGCTGCGCGCCTGCGCGCGGTGCAGCGCGCGCCGGTTGGCCGCCACCGCGTCGCCGCTGCCCTCGATGCGGCGCACGGTCTTGATTTCCTCGAGCCGGCCGGCGGTGGCGTCGAAGCCGTCGGCGCGGCCGCGCAGGCGCAGGCCCTCGCAGCGCCCCGACACCGCCACCTCGGCCTCGTAGCCGGGCCCGCGCCGCTGCGCGACCGCCTGGTGCGCCGCGATGCCCTCGAGCGCCGTGGCCGAGGGCGTGAAGCGCAGGTCCAGGTCGCCGTGGGTGTCGGTGAACTCGCACAGGGCGCGCACCGCGACCACCGGCAGCGGGGGCTCGCCGTCGGCCTCGGGGGCGGGCGCTGCGGTCGATGCGTCTGGCATCGGCGAGAGCTTAGCGGCTTGCGCGAAGCGTTACGCTCGGGGTCCCGTCGCCGATCCGAGCCGCCCGATGACGCCCGAACCCAGCCCCGCGACCCTTGCCGCCACGCCGCTCATCGACAGCGACCACCCCGCCGTGCAGGCCTTCGCCGCCCAGCACGCCCGCGGCGCCAGCGACCGCGAGCGCGCGGTGGCGCTGTACTACGCGGTGCGCGACGGCTTCCGCTACGACCCCTACCGCATCGACCTCTCGCCCGATGGCATGCGCGCCAGCAGCGTCATCGTCAACGGCTACGGCTGGTGCGTGCCCAAGGGGGCGCTGCTGGCGGCGGTGGCGCGCGCCGCCGGCATCCCGGCACGGGTGGGCTACGCCGACGTGCGCAACCACCTGAGCACCGAGCGGCTGCGCCAGGTGATGCAGACCGACATCTTCATCTGGCACGGCTACACCGACCTGTGGATCGACGGTGCCTGGCGCAAGGCCACCCCGGCGTTCAACATCGAGCTGTGCCAGCGCTTTGGGCTGCTGCCGCTGGAGTTCGACGGCGCGAGCGACTCGCTCTACCACCCGTACGACCGGGCGGGCAACCGCCACATGGAGTACGTGCACCAGCGCGGCAGCTTCGACGACATGCCGCTGGCGCAGCTGGTGGCTGATTTCCGTGCCGGCTACCCCGCCATGTCGGCGCAGCTCGATGCGATGCACGCCGCCAGCTTCCAGGCCGACGTGGAGCGCGAGAACGGCTGAAGGGCGGCGCTGCTCATGGTGCCGGGACGGCAATCACATTCAGTCTCGCACGCCTTGCCAGCCCTTGAAATCCCGGGGGGTGGGGTGGAAGATGCCCCCAGACGTGCCCCCATCGAGGCGTCGGAGACTGAGCAATGAAGTTGACGGATGTGCGGCTGCGCACACTGACCACCCCTGGCAAGCACTTTGATGGCGGCGGGCTGTACCTCGAGGTGACGGCGGCAGGAGGGAAGTACTGGCGGCTGAAGTACCGCTTTGGTGGCAAGGAGAAGAGGCTGGCCTTTGGTACGTACCCAGAGGTTGGCCTGAAACTCGCTCGGGAGCGGCGCGAGGAAGCGCGAGCGGCGGTAGCAAGAGGAGAGGACCCTGCCGTGCTCAAACGTCAGCAGAAGGCAAGGGCCGAGATGGAAGCGGCCAACACATTCAGGGTGGTCACTGACGCCTGGATCCAGCACCAAGCCGAGGCCTGGACAGAGGGCACGCGTACGGCCCTCCTGGCCTCATTCAAGACCTATGTGTTCCCCCGGCTGGGGGACTTGCCGCTTGCGCAGATCAGGCCACGTGATGTGGTCGCCATGGTGAAAGCCATTGAGGCCACCGGCGCGGGTGACTTGGCATTGAGAACGCTGCAGAGGGTCAAGGCGGTTTTCAGATACGCGCTCGTCCACGAACTGATCGACTCCAATCCCATGCTGGACCTGCGGCCCGCAGAGATCCTCAAGCCGCGGACAGTGAGGCACAGGGCGGCGCTCTCAGACAGGGAGCTTCCTAGCTTCCTGGCTGCATTTACAAGCTATGAAGGGGATCCGACCACTAAGAACGCCCTCGAGTTCTTGATGCTCACGGCGGCGCGCCCTGGCGAGGTGCGCGGCGCGCGGTGGTGTGAGATCGATGAGGCCGCGGCCACATGGCATATCCCGGCAGAGAGGATGAAGATGCGCTCGCCTCACGTGATCCCACTCTCCAAGCAGGCCCTGGCTGTCCTCAAGGGCCAGCGAGCGATCAGTGGCAAGAGAGACTTGGTCTTCCCATCGCCCTACTACCCTGGGCAGCAGCTTAGTGAAAACACACTCAACGGCGCCCTGACTCGCATGGGGTTCAAGGGCGCGCACTCAGCCCACGGCTTCAGGTCGCTGTTCTCTACTGTGGCCAATGAGGCCGGCCACGACGCAGACGCGATTGAGCGTCAGCTGGCTCACATCGAGCGCAACAAGATTCGCGCCGCCTACCACCGCTCGGCGTACCTGGCTGACAGGGTCGCCCTGATGCAGTGGTGGGCTGACTACATCGATCGGCGGCGGGCTGGCAAGGTCCTGAAATTCACGCGCAAGGTGGCCGCGTGAGCGCCGGGCGGCGGCACGCAGTGCGGAAAGTGCGGAAGTGCGGAAAGCCAGCATCCATGCGGGTTGGCGGGGTGCAGGGAAGTGCGGAAGAAGTGCGGAAAGAGTGAGGAATCTCTCTTCTCTCTCTTCTTGAATCCAGT
>JBILNT010000171.1:0-7688 GCA_044374875.1 Rubrivivax sp. | reverse complement strand
AAGGCCTCGTCGAGCTGCGCGAGGTTGTTGTACTCGAGCACCAGGGTGTGCTGGACGACCTCTGCCGGCACGCCGGCACTGGTCGGGTGGCCGAAGGTGGCCAGCCCCGAGCCGGCCTTGACCAGCAGCGCGTCGGCGTGGCCGTGGTAGCAGCCCTCGAACTTGACGATCTTCGGCCGCCCGGTGGCGCCGCGCGCCAGGCGCAGCGCGCTCATCGCGGCCTCGGTGCCGCTGCTGACCAGCCGCACCTGCTCGACCGACGGCACCTGCGCGATGATGGCCTCGGCCAGCTCGGCCTCGGCCTCGGTGGGGGCACCGAAGCTCAGGCCGTCGGCGGCGGCGCGCGTGACGGCCTCGAGCACCGCCGGATGGCCGTGGCCGAGGATCATGGGGCCCCATGACCCGATGTAATCGATGTAACGGTGTCCTTCGACGTCCCAGAGGTAGGCGCCCTCGGCCCGGCGGATGAAGCGCGGCGTGCCACCGACGGCACGGAACGCCCGCACCGGCGAATTCACGCCGCCCGGGATGACGCGCTGGGCGCGCTCGAAGGCGCCCTGGTTGGTCGAGTCAGTGGACACGTCTGGGCGCTCCCTTGTCCTTGGTCTTGGCGGGGGTGTCTTCCGGCGATTCCGGACCGGGTTCGGGCGGTTCGCCCTCCACGCCCTCCTCGGGCGGCGGCAAGGCCCAGAAGAAGCGGTCCGGCACGATGTTGCCCATGCCGGGTCGGAAGCCGGCGTCCAGGCTCTGGTCGAGGAACTGCAAGGCCTCGCTGACGGCCGCCTGCAGCTCGCTGCCGGCGCCCAGCAGGGCTGCCAGGGCAGCGGACAGCGTGTCGCCCGAGCCGACGAAACCGGCGTCGAAGAGCTCGAACTTCTCGCCGGCGATCGCTCCCTGGGGCGAGGCCAGCACGTTGTCGACGAACTGCGGCCCGGCACCCTTGGCGGGCAGCATGATGCCGGTGACGAGCACGAAGCGCGTGCCGTGCTCGCCTGCGGCCACCGCGAGCTCGCGTGCCGAGGGCGGCCGCTCGCTGTCCCACTCGGGCAGCAGGAAGTCGGTGAGCGTCTTGTGGTTGCCCACCAGCACCTCGGTGGCGGGCAGGATCAGCTCACGGAAGGCGTCGAGGTAGGGCTGCAGCTGGTCCTCGTCGAGCCAGGACAGGCCTGGCAGGTAGGACACCAGCGGGACGTCGGCGTAGTCGGACAGGACCTCGGCCACTGCGCTCACGGCCTCGGCCGAACCGAGGAAACCCACCTTCCAGGCCGAGATGGTGACGTCCTCCAGGACCGAGCGCGCCTGCTCGACCACGGCGTCGGCGTCGATGGGGTGCTGGTCGAAGACCTCGGCGGTGTCGCGCATGACGATGGACGCCACCACCGGCAGCGGGTGCGCCCCCATCGCGGCGATTGTCGAGACATCGCCCGCGCTGCCACCGGCACCGCTCGGGTCGCTGGCGTTGAAGCTCATCACGCAGGCGGGCGGCGGCGGCTCGGTGGCTTGATCCGCCGCGTCGGGCGCGGCCGGGGAAACGGGACTCATGTCGGGGCCTTCGAAGTACTCGGGGTCAGCGCCTTCGCGGACCTCTGGCGGAACCTGAGGAAGGCCTTGTATGTGCTCACAAAGCCTCTCTTTTCCGCGCATCTGCGTCGCTACAATCCGCCACCATTGTAGTGATTCCACGGGCCTGATCGTGAGTGAAACTCGTACCTGGATGTGCCTCATCTGCGGCTGGATCTACGACGAAGCCGCGGGCGATCCGGAGCACGGCATCGCGCCTGGCACCCGCTGGGAAGACGTGCCGATGAACTGGACCTGTCCGGAATGCGGCGCCCGCAAGGAAGACTTCGAGATGGTCCAGATCTAGGCGATGTCCCGGGCGGCGCATGCCGCAGCGCCGCCAAGGTCGTCGAGGGAGTGACTGGGTGGAAGCGCAAACCGATGCATCGACCGGCCAGGCCGGCGCCAAGGTTCTGGTCATCGACGACAGCAACACGATCCGGCGCAGCGCCGAGATCTTCCTGCGCCAGGGGGGGCACGAGGTCGTGCTCGCCGAGGACGGCTTCGAGGCGCTGGCCAAGGTCAACGACCACGTCCCCGAGCTGATCTTCTGCGACATCCTGATGCCGCGGCTGGACGGCTACCAGACCTGCGCGATCATCAAGCGCAACCCGCGTTTCGCCAGCGTGCCCGTGATCATGCTGTCCTCTAAGGACGGCCTGTTCGACAAGGCGCGCGGCCGCATGGTGGGCTCGGAGGACTACCTCACCAAGCCCTTCACCAAGGAACAACTGCTGCGCGCGGTGGACACCTTCCGCCGCGCCGTCTGAGGACTGCCAATGCCGATCAGCGACATCCTGGTCGTCGACGACTCGAGGACCGAGCTCCACCACCTGTGCGACATCCTCGGCCGGCGCGGCTTCACCGTGCGCACCGCCGAGAACGGCGACGAAGCGATGCGGCGGCTGGCCGAGCGGCGGCCCGACCTGATCCTGATGGACGTGGTGATGCCCGGCACGAACGGCTTCCAGCTCACCCGCACCATCACGCGCGACCCGCGCTATGCGGGCGTGCCGGTGATCATGTGCACGAGCAAGAACCAGGAAACCGACAAGGTGTGGGGCATGCGCCAGGGCGCGCGCGACTACGTCGTCAAGCCCGTCGATGCCGACGAACTGCTGGCCAGGATCAAGGCCTTCGACGCCTGATGTCCAACCGCGAAGCCCTGCGCGAACTCCAGAGCCGACTCGCCGAACGGTTGCAGGCCGTGCGCGCCGAGTCGAGCCAGGCGTCTTGGCTGGCCGTCGAGTGCGCGGGCCAGGGCCTGCTGTTCCCGCTGGCCAGCGCCGGTGAGATCTTCGCGGTCGGCAGCCTGCTGGCCGTGCCGCACACGCAGCCCTGGTTCGTCGGCGTGGCCAACCTGCGCGGCGCGTTGCACGGGGTCGTCGACCTCGCGGCCTTCCTGGGGCTGCGGCCGCCGCGCGGCGCGGCCGACGCGGGACGCGACCAGGCCCGCCTGCTGGCGCTGGACGCCACGCTGGACACCCACTGCGCACTGCTGGTCGACCGCCTGGCCGGCCTGCGCGGCACCGATGCACTGGTGCCCGAACCCGACGACGGCGCCCCGCGACCCGCCTTCGCTGGCGGCGCTTGGCGCGATCCTTCCGGCCGGCGCTGGCAGGAGATCGACCTGAAGGCGCTTGCCGCCGACGAGCAGTTCCTCGCCATCGCTGGCTGAGGTGGACCCGGGACGGCGAAGCGAGCCGCCGCGACGAACCGACGAGGACCAGATGAGCCTGCGGCAGAAGTTGAAGGTCAGGGGCGGCGATTCCCCCGGCCCTGGCGGCGCCGCTGCCTGGGCCGGCCCGCCTTCGGCCATCCACCCCATGGACCAGACCGTGCGGCTGGGTCCGGGCGCGGTCGCCGGCGACGGGCGCGCCCGGATCGATGGGGACTCCTCGATGCTGTCCGAGGCCGAGGCGTCGCGATTTGCCGCCGAGTTCCCCGAGACCGGGATGCCGGCGCCGCGGGCCGGCGCGACGCGCGCGCCGCGCCGCCTGCCGATGATCGGGCAACTGGCCGCGGCGACCCAGCAGCGCGTGCTGATCGCGCTGTTCGCGGCGGGCCTGCTGGGCCTGATCGCGGTGGGCATCGTCTCGATCAACGCCGGCAACTCGGCGGCGGCCCAGGTGGCCGCCGCCGGTCAGGCCCAGACGCAGTCGCAGCGGCTGGCCAAGGCGGTGTCGCAGGCGCTGATGGGCTCCGAGGCCTCGTTTGCCGAGGTGCGCGAGAGCGCCGAGGTGCTCTCGCGCAACGTGCGCGGCCTGAAGACGGGCGACGGCGGGGTCGCGGCCTTGCCCGCCCCGCTGCAGGCCGCCATCGATCCGCTGGTGCCGCTGGCCGACGCGGCCGGGAAGCGCGCCGCGGTCGTGCTGGCGCAGCAGAAGACGCTGGTCGACGCCGCCCAGGCACTGCGCCAGGTCAGGCGCTCGACGTCCGGTCTCGCCGAGGCTGCCGAGGCCGTGGCCGCCATGAAGCTGCAGCAGGGCGCGACGGCCGCCGAGGTCGCGGCGGCGGGGCAGATGGTGATGCTGGTGCAGCGCATCGGCCGCAGTGCCAGCGAGCTCCAGGCCCCCGACGGCGTGAGCGCGGAATCGGTCTTCCTGCTCGGGCAGGACCTCGGGCGCTTTGGCGAAGTCGCGCGCGCACTGCTCGACGGCAACGCCGAGCTCCGTCTGTCCGCTGCACGCGATGCCGATCTGCGTGCGGCGCTGCAGCAGATCCTGCAGCAGTTCCAGGACGTCGAGGCCCGCGCCCGCGCGATCCTGGCTGCCACGCAGGGGCTGGCGGCGGCGCGCGAGGCGCAGGCAGCGATCGTGCGCGACAGCGAAGCCCTGCGGCGTGGTCTCGACGAGGTCCGCAACGGCCTGTCGACCGAGGGCGGCTTCGGCTTCAACGGCTTCATCGGCGCGCTCGTCTCGCTGACGCTGCTGGGCGCCGGCGGCATCGGGCTCCTGCGGCTGTTCGTTGCCGACCAGACGGCGCGCGCCTGGCTCGCGGAGCAGCAGCGCCTGGAGGCCGAGCGCCAGGAGCAGGAGGCCAAGCGCGTCAACGACGCCAACCAGGCCGCGATCCTGCGCCTGATGAACGAGCTGCAGACCGTCGCCGAGGGCGACCTGACGCAGCAGGCCACGGTGACCGAGGACATCACCGGCGCGATCGCGGACTCGGTGAACTACACGGTCGAGGAACTGCGCACGCTGGTGTCCGCCGTCCAGTCCACCGCTTCACGGGTCACCGAGACCACGCAGCAGGTCGAGCAGACCTCCACCGAGCTGCTGGCCACGTCCACCGAACAGCTGCGCGAGATCCGCGAGACCGGTGAATCGGTGCTGCAGATGGCCGGGCGCATCAACGACGTCTCGGCACAGGCGCAGCAGACGGCGCAGGTGGCACGCCAGTCGCTGCGCGCTTCCGAGTCTGGCCTGACCGCGGTGCAGAACACGATCGGCGGCATGAACTCCATCCGCGACCAGATCCAGGAGACCGCCAAGCGCATCAAGCGGCTGGGCGAGAGTTCGCAGGAGATCGGCGAGATCACCGAGCTGATCTCCGACATCACGGAGCAGACCAACGTGCTTGCGCTCAACGCCGCCATCCAGGCGGCCTCGGCCGGCGAGGCGGGCCGCGGCTTCTCGGTGGTGGCCGAGGAGGTGCAGCGCCTGGCCGAGCGCTCGGGCGATGCCACCCGGCAGATCGCCGCGATCGTGCGGGCCATCCAGACCGACACACAGGATGCGGTCGCCGCGATGGAGCGCTCCACGCAGGGGGTGGTCGAGGGCGCGCGCCTGTCCGACGCCGCCGGCTCGGCGCTGGCCGACATCGACCGGGTGACGCGCCGGCTGGCCGAGCTGATCGAGCAGATCTCGGACCAGGCCTCGCGCGAGGCCGCATCCGCGAACGTCGTGGCCGAGAACATCCAGCATATCTTCGCGGTGACCGAGCAGACCGGCGAGGGCACCCGTTCCACGGCGCAGATGGTTCGCGAGCTCTCGCGCAGCGCCGAGGAACTGCGCGCCTCGGTGGCCCGCTTCAAGGTCAGCTGAGAAGCGCCGAGTGCCGCTGCACCGCAACCCAGGGATCGAGCCGACGATGGACGCCACGCCCTTCAACGCCCGCGACGACCTCAGCGCCCTGGCCTGGGTCCACGCCGAGCTTCGCCGCTCGCTCGAGGCCGCGCACAAGGCGCTGCGCCGGCACCTGCGCGAGCTGCAGTCGCTCGGCGAGTCCGATGTCGGGGCCCTCGACCCCTCGGTGCTGCGCGGGGCTCGCGTGCAGTTGCACCAGGGCGCAGGCGCGCTCGAGATGGTGGGGCAGCCCGCCGCGGCCCGCCTGCTGAGCGTGGCCGAGGCGGCGCTGCAGAAGCTCTCGGCGCGGCCTGCGCAGGTCGACGCCGGGGTGGTCGACGCCATCGAGCGGGCCTCGTTCGCGGTGCTCGACTACCTGGGTCGCCACCTGGCGGGAAAGCCGGTGTCGCCGGTGGCCCTGTTCCCGCAGTACCGCGCGGCAGCCCAGCTGGCCGGCATCGAGCCCGTCCATCCGGCCGACCTGTGGAGCGGTGGCGAGGGCTGGCGCGAGCTGCCGGCCGAGCCCGGCGTCGCGGCCCGGCCTTCCGACGACGCTTCGCGCGGCGAGATGGAAGCCCTGGTGCTGGCCTTGATGCGCCAGCCCGACCCGACCGTGCAGCGTGCCATGAGCGACCTCTGTGCCGCACTCGGCGCGGGTGCGCAGGGTGAGTTGGCCGCGCTGTGGCGTCTGGCCGCCTCGTTCTTCCAGGCCCAGGCCGCGGGCTTGCTGCCCGTCGACATCCACGGCAAGCGCATTGCGTCGCGCCTGCTCGGCCAGATGCGTGCCGTGACGAAGGGCCAGACCGGGTTGTCGGACCGGCTGCTCCACGACCTTCAGTTCTTCGCCGCCCATGCCCGGGCGGCCGGCTCGGCGGACGAGGCGCCGCGCCTGGACGCCGTGCGCCGGGCCTGGCGGATCGACGGTCGCGACGCCGTGGACTACGAGATGCCGCGCCTCGGTCGCGTCGATCCGGCGCTGGTGGCGCAGGCCCGCAAGCGCATCGCGTCGGCCAAGAACGCCTGGTCCGACGTCGCCGGCGGCGAGGAACACCGGCGCGGCGCGCTCGACGAGCAGTTCGCGCTGGTCGAGGAGTCGGTCCGGCGACTGCTTCCAGGGGGCGAGCACCTGGCCTCGGCGCTGCACGCCGCGGTGGCCGACAGCGTCACGCCCCGCGAAGGCCTGCCGCCGGTCCTCGCGATGGAGGTGGCCACGGCGCTGCTGTACGTCGACGCGTCGGTCGAGGACGGTGACTTCGACCACCCGTCGATGGGCGAGCGGGTCGAACACCTGGCCCACCGGATCGAGAACGTGCGAGCGGGTGCCGATCCCGGGCCCGTCGAAGCCTGGATGGAGGAGCTGTACCGCCGGGTCAGCGACCGCCAGACCATGGGCAGCGTGGTCCACGAACTGCGTGCCTCGCTCTCCGAGGTCGAGAAGCAGATCGACCAGTATTTCCGCGATCCCTCGCAGCGTCAGCTCCTGATCCCGGTGCCCGCCCAGCTCTCGGCGATGCGCGGCGTGTTCTCGGTGCTCGGCGTCGGCGCCGCGTCGCAGGCCGTGGTCCACATGCGCGACGAAGTCGACGCGCTCGCCCAGACCGAGGTCGATTCGCCACAGGCGGTCCGCCAGGGTGCCTTCGACCGCCTGGCCGACAACCTTGGCGCGCTCGGCTTCCTGATCGACATGCTGGGCGTGCAGCCGCAGATGGCCAAGTCGCTGTTCGTCTTCGATGCGGAGAACGGCCGGCTCGCGGCGGTGATGGGGCGCACCGAGCGTCCGTCGGCGTTCTCGCGCTTCGACGAGCTCGAGCCCGAGGTGCCGGCGGCCGGGACCCTGGCCGACGAGGCCGGCGCGCCGGCTCCGGCGCCCGCGCCTTCGACGCCCGCGACCGCCCTCGAGCACGACGCCGAGCTGCGCGAGATCTTCGTCGAGGAGGCGCGCGAGCTCGTGCAGGCGGCGCGCGACGCCCTGGCCCGGCTCGACGGCGCGCCCGCCGACATCGGCGATCTGACGGCGTTGCGGCGGGCCTTCCACACGCTCAAGGGCAGCTCGCGAGTGAT
>JBILNT010000170.1:0-7720 GCA_044374875.1 Rubrivivax sp. | reverse complement strand
TTAAAGAGGTACGTGAGCTGGGTTTAAAACGTCGTGAGACAGTTTGGTCCCTATCTTCCGTGGGCGCTGCAAGATTGAGAGAGCCTGCTCCTAGTACGAGAGGACCGGAGTGGACGCACCTCTGGTGCATCGGTTGTCACGCCAGTGGCATAGCCGAGTAGCTAAGTGCGGAAGAGATAACCGCTGAAAGCATCTAAGCGGGAAACTCGTCTCAAGATGAGTCTTGCCGGGGCCTTGAGCCCCCTGAAGAGTCGTTCGAGACCAGGACGTTGATAGGCCGGGTGTGGAAGCGTAGTAATGCGTTAAGCTAACCGGTACTAATTGCTCGTGAGGCTTGACCCTATAACTCTGACGTCAGTGACGTTTGAGTAAATAGCGTTGAATGCCGATAAGGTACGCAATCTGCTGACAAGACTCTATGAATTGGCCTAGCTGGCCCAAAAGAACCAGCGAGGCAACAAGTCAAGCCTGATGACCATAGCAAGGTGGTCCCACTCCTTCCCATCCCGAACAGGATAGTGAAACGCCTTTGCGCCGATGATAGTGCGGATTCCCGTGTGAAAGTAGGACATCGTCAGGCTATTTATTTGAAAAGCCCGAACCTGACTGTTTCGGGCTTTTTGCTTTACTGGCGCCCGGAATTCATGGCGCGTCGGCTCGCTGAACTACCGCAAGACGCTGTCTATTGAATTGGCCATGCGCGCGCGTTGTGCTCAAAATGGCGCGTTCTTCCCGCCACGTTCGACGCCAAGTGCCGTAAGTGCCTGATTCGTGCGGGTCGAAACCTCACTCCGAGCGACCCCCATCGCAACAGCGCCCGGCGCAACCAGACGCGCCTGCGCCACAGCAAGAGCAGTGGCGCACCTCGTGGACCACGGCCATCTGAGCCAAGCCTGCCCCGTTGTCCCGGGGCGAGTCACCGTGTCGGTCGCAGTTCACGCCGGAGGATCTTGCCTACGTTGGATTTCGGCAGATCATCGCGGAACTCGATGTACTTCGGGCGCTTGTACCCTGTGAAGTTCTCGCGGCAGTAACCCTCGATATCGGACTCGGAAAGCGTCGGGTCGCTCTTCACGACGAACAGCTTCACCGCCTCGCCGGACTTCTCATCCGGGATTCCTATCGCCGCGCACTCCAGCACGCCCGGATGCAGGTTGACGACCTGCTCGATCTCGTTCGGGTAGACGTTGAACCCCGAGACAAGGATCATGTCCTTCTTGCGATCGACGATGCGCGTGTACCCGTGCTCGTCCATGATGCCGACGTCGCCCGAACGGAAGAAACCGTCCGCCGTCATGACGTTTGCCGTTTCGTCCGGACGGTTCCAGTATCCCGCCATCACCTGGGGGCCGCGGATGCAGATCTCGCCAGGCTGACCCAGCGGCACGTCGTTGCCCGCGTCGTCGCGAATCGCAATCTCGGTGTTGGGTATCGGCAGGCCGATCGTGCCGGTGAACTCGGTCAGGTCGAGGCGGTTGCTGGTGGCCACCGGCGAAGTCTCCGAAAGGCCATAGCCCTCGGCGATGACGCAGCCCGTGACCTTGAGCCACTTGTCGGCGGTAGCCTTCTGCACTGCCATGCCGCCGCCGCCGGACACGACCAGCTCTGAAAAGTCCAGACGCGCGAATTCCAGCTCGTTGACGAGCGCGTTGAACAGGGTGTTCACCGCCGGGAACATGTTGACGCGGTACCTCGAGAGCGTGCGCACGAAGCCGCTGAAGTCGCGCGGGTTCGGGATGAGCAGGTTCATCATGCCCAGCCGAGCGCCCATCAGCGCGCACACCGTCAGCGCATAGATGTGATACAGGGGCAGCGCACACACGACCGTCAGCGGACGGTCGCCCAGCGTCTCGAGCTGCGGCTTGAACCACGCCTCGGACTGCAGGATGTTCGCGACGACGTTACGGTGCAGCAGCACCGCACCCTTGGAAACGCCGGTGGTGCCGCCGGTGTACTGCAGGAAGGCGACGTCCTCGGAGCCGATCTCGACCCGACGCAACGTCAGGCGCGAGCCATCCGCGATGGCCATGCTGAATCGCGTGACCGTTCTGCCTCCGTCGATCGGCAGCCGGTACTCGGGGACCATCTTCCTGACGTGGCGAACGGCGAAGTTCACCAGCATCCCCTGCCAGAAGCCGATGAGGTCGCCGATCGAGGCCAGCACCACGTGCTTGACCGAGGTGCTGTCGATCACCTCCTCCAGCGTGGCGGCAAAGTTCTCGAGGACGATGGCGGCCTCCGCGCCGGAATCGACAAGTTGATGCTGGAGCTCTCGCGCGGTGTAGAGCGGGTTGACGTTGACGACGACGAAGCCGGCGCGAAGGATGCCCGCGATCGCCACGAGGTACTGTGGCACGTTCGGCATCATGATCGCGACGCGTGCGCCCTTCTCCAGTCCGCGCGACTGCAGCCAGGCGCCGAGCGCCTCTGAGAGGCTGCCGATCTCGCCGAAGGTCAGCCGGGCGTCCATGCACGCGCAAGCGTCTCTCTTCGCGTGGCGGCGGAACGACTCCTCCAGCAGCGCCGAAAGGGAAGGGTAGGCGTCGACGTCGACGCGCTCCGGAACGCCCGGAGGATAGTGTCGGAGCCAGGGTGACTTCAGCACGACAAGATGATCCCGTTGTTTCTGCAAGCCGGCGATCGTCGCGGGCAAGGCCGAGAGAAGCTACGGTAATTGTCCTAACGCGCTCGACGCGGCAACCCGCTCGTCCGTTGGCAGTACCGCCCACTCAATGGACCGCGGATCGAACAGCCGCGCCGCAAGCGCACGCTCCCTGCTGGCGATGGTCGCAAGAAAGTCTGCGGCGCCCCGCATCCCCTTGAAGGTGTCGAAGCCGGTTTCCAGGAACGATTGGAGCGCGCCCAGACCGACTGCCCGCGCCGGCCCCCGCATCATCCGCAGGCTGTGCCTGAGCAGCGGGTTGCGGGTGTAGCGGTCGAGCGCCTGCCCGACAGCCAGCATCAGCGCGATCTGCCGCTCCCGCTCGGCTGCCGTGCACGCTCGTTGCCAGCAGCGTACGTAACCTGCGGCGTCGACTCCAGCACCGGGTTCGAGCGCCACCGCCATGCGCGTGTCCAGCGTCTCCGAGAGCGCGTGCAGCTGGGACAGCGCGACGACGGTCTCGACGACTTCGTGGGGAAAAAGGCGTACCAGTCCGGGCACGACGCGCCCGAACTGGTCGTCGCGTGCGCTGAAGTCGTACGGGCCGTACAAGTCCTCGAGGAAGAATCGAGCCGGCCGCGCGTATCTCGGCGATGCGAGCAGATCCGCGTAGGTGCGCTCGAATCGCGCATGCTGATAGGCCTTGACCGCCTCGACGCGTGCGTCCAGGGGCCCGTCGGCCCGCCTGCGCGCGCGCTCAGCGGCCACGATCTGCAGGTTCTGGAGAATCTCCTGGCCCTCTGGCGACATGCGTGGAGACTATAAGGAACCCGTTCCATCGTGGGCCGCAGTTAGTCGATTTCCTCTAGAGAAACCGGCGCAGCTGGTGCAACACTCGCTCCATGCAGCGACGCAGTTTGCTCAAGCTCGGAATCGTGTCGGCCGCCGTGCTGGGTGTCGCCGGGGCGGCGTGGTGGTCGTGGCGCCCGGCGTTGGTCGGTGCTCGTCTGTCGCCCGACGGGCGGCAGGTCGCCTCGGCGGTAGCGCAGGCGGTGCTCGACAGGCTGATGCCAACCGAGCCGGCGGCGCGCGCAGCCGCCCTGGAGCGCCACCTGTCCCGCTTCGACGTCACGCTCTCGGGGCTGCCCCCTCATCTCCTGGCCGAGGTGACGCAGTTGCTCACCGTGCTTGCCAGCCCGCCGGGGCGCCGGGGGCTTGCCGGACTCGCGGCGCCTTGGCCCCAGGCTTCCGCCGCGGAGGTGCGGGCCGCGCTGCAGGACATGCGCACCTCGTCGCTGGCCTTGCGACAGCAGGCATATCACGCGCTGCGCGACCTGACCAACGCCGCCTGGTTCTCGGACCCGGAGGCCTGGGTGGCCATCGGTTACCCGGGCCCGCAGGACATCTAGGAAGGTAGCCCTTGAGTTCCGTCTCCGATCCGATACGCCGCGGGCTCGCCTCGGGCTGGAAGGTGTACGGCGGCCCGCACGCCCCGGCGCCTTCGGAACTGCGCTGCGACGTGGTGATCGTTGGCAGCGGCGCCGGCGCGGGCATCACCGCCGAGATGCTCACGAGTGCCGGCCTCGACGTGATCCTCGTCGAGGAAGGGCCGCTGCGCTCCAGCAGTGACTTCCGCCAGCGCGAGAGCGAGGCCTACCCGACGCTCTACCAGGAAAGTGCCAGCCGCAAGACTGCCGACAAGGCCATCTCGATCCTGCAGGGCCGGTGCGTAGGGGGCTCGACGACGGTCAACTGGACGAGTTCGTTCCGCACGCCGCCGGCGACGCTGCGCCACTGGCAGCGGCGTTTCGACCTGCCGAGTTTCGGCGAAGCGGAGATGCAGCCCTGGTTCGAGCAGGTCGAGCGCCGCTTGAACATCTCGCCTTGGCTGGCGGCCGCCAACCCCAACAACTCGGTGCTGCGCGAGGGTGGTGCCAAGATCGGCATCGCCACTGTGGCGATGCAGCGCAACGTGCGTGGCTGCTGGAACCTAGGCTCCTGTGGCATGGGCTGCCCGACGAACGCGAAGCAGTCGATGCTGGTCACGACGATTCCGACCGCGCTCGACCGCGGCGCGCGGCTGCTGGTCCAGACGCGTGCAGAGCGGTTCGAGCTGGGCGCCGACGGCCGGGTGGCCGCGCTGATCGTGCGCCCCGTCGAGGTCAATGGTGCCGACGCGCCTGGCCCCTCGACCCGCGTGGTGGCTCGGCACTACGTCGCTGCCGGCGGGGCGATCAACACCCCGGCGCTGCTCATGCGGTCGAAGCTGCCCGATCCCCAAGCACTCCTCGGCAAGCGGACCTTCCTGCACCCGGTGGTCGCCTCCACGGCCATCTTCGACGAACGCATCGAGGGCTGGCGCGGTGCGCCCCAGTCGATCTACTCGGACCACTTCCTCGAGACGCATCCGATCGACGGACCCATCGGCTTCAAGCTCGAGGCGCCCCCGCTGCACCCGGTGATCGGCTCTTCGACGCTGCCGGGCTTCGGGCCCGAGCAGGCGGCGGCGATGGAGGCCTTCCCGCACACCCAGGCGCTGCTCGCCCTGCTGCGCGACGGCTTCCATCCCGACTCGCCCGGCGGGCGGGTCCGTCTGCGAGGCGACGGCTCGCCGGAACTGGACTATCCGCTCAACGACTTCGTCTTCGAGGGCGCCCGGCGGGCGCTGCTGGCGATGGCGGAGATCCAGTTCGCGGCCGGGGCGAAGACAGTCCGCCCGATCCACGAGATGGGTCGCGACTACCGGTCCTGGGCGGAGGCCCGGGACGCGATCGCGGCGCTGCCGATGAAGCCCTACCTGACGCGTGTGCTGAGCGCGCACGTGATGGGCGGCTGCGGCATCGCCGGCCGGGCGGAACTCGGCGTCACGCGGCCCGACGGTCGCCACTGGCAGGTCGAGAATCTCTCGATCCACGACGGCTCGCTGTTCCCGACCAGCATCGGTGCGAATCCTCAGGTCTCGGTCTACGGGATGGCCAGCCGGCTCTCGGCGGGGCTGGCCAAGGCGCTGACCGGGCGCGACGTGGCGCTGGCCTGACGCGGCGGGAGAGCCACGCCTCGATGCTCGCGCGCCTTCTGCAGGTCACGACGCTCGGTCTGCTCTCGCTGGCGTCGGCGTGGGTGCTGTGGTGCATCGCGCAGGACAGGCCGGCGTGGTGGGCGCTGGCCGGCCTGGCGGCGCTGGCCTCGGTGCACGCCGCCGTGCTGGGCATCGAACTGCTGCTGCTGGTGCGCGTGCGCCGCGGTGACCCGACGCCCGCGGCCACGGCGGGCATGCTCTTTCGCGCCTGGTGGGGCGAAGTGCGCGCCGCGCCCCGCGTATTCTGCTGGCGACAGCCCTTTCGCAGCCGGCGCGACCCCGACCACCTGTCTGCCGACGCGGCCGGGCGACGCGGAGTCGTGCTGGTGCACGGCTTCGTGTGCAACCGTGGCTTGTGGAACCGCTGGCTGCCCAGGCTGCGTGCCGCCGGGGTGCCCCACGTGGCGGTGGACCTGGAGCCGGTCTTCGGCTCGATCGACGATTACGTGCCCGTCATCGAGGCGGCCGTGTCGCGCGTCGAGCGGGCCACCGGCGTGCCGCCGGTGATCGTCGGTCACAGCATGGGCGGGCTGGCGTCGCGGCGCTGGTGGGCCGAGCCGGGCAACGATGCGCGCGTGCACCGGCTGGTGACGATCGGCTCACCCCATCACGGCACGTGGCTCGCGCGCATGGCCTTCAGCGCGAACGGACGGCAGATGCGACAGCACGGCCCTTGGCTGCAGGCCCTGACCGCGCGCGAGCCCGCGGGGCGCCACGCGCGCACCACCTGCTTCTACGGCCACTGCGACAACATCGTCTTCCCGCCGGCCACCGCCACGCTGCCCGGGGCCGACAACCGGCTGCTGCAGGCGGTGGCCCATGTCGACATGGCCGACCGGCCGGAGCCGTTCGACGAGGTGCTGCGCTGGCTCATCTGAATTCGCGCTCGCCCGGCAGCACGCAGCCTGCTTCGATCTCGCCTTCGGCCGCGATGCGCTCGCGAACGGCCTGGTAGACCGGGGCGAAGTCGGGGGCGGTGGCATCGAAGAGCTGCTGGAACGAGTCGATGACGAAGTAGGTCGCCTGGAAGGTGTCGATCCGGTAGCGGCTGCGCATCAGGCGCTGCAGGTCGAAGGCCACGCGCCGCGGTTGCGTGCTGGACACGCTGTGGCGCAGTTCGCCGGCCGACGACAGGATGCCTGCGCCGTAGGCCCGCAGGCCGCCCGGCGTGCGGATCAGCCCGAACTCGACCGTGTACCAGTACAGCCGCGCCAGCAGTTCACAGGCGTCGAGCCGGCTCGCCTTGAGCCCGCCCGCGCCGTAGGCCTGCATGTAGTCGGCGAACACCGGGTCGAACAGCAGCGGCACGTGGCCGAACAGGTCGTGGAAGACGTCGGGTTCGACCACGTAGTCGAACTCCTCGGGCCTGCGGATCCAGTCGGTCACCGGAAAGCGGCGTTCGGCCAGCAGTGCGAAGAAGGCTTCCTCGGGAATGAGGCCAGGCACGCAGACGATCTGCCAGCCGGTGGCGCGCGTCAGTCGCTCGGAGACCTCGTCGAAGCGCGGGATGCGGTCGGGCGCACCGAGCTGCCGCACGGCGGCGATGAATTCGTCGCAGGCTCGCCCGGGCAGCTGCGCCAGCTGGCGCTCGTAGAGCCGGCGATAGGTGTCGTGGTCGGCGGCGCTGTAGCGCTCGTAGGCCTGCTCGCAGGTGTAGTCGCTGCGCGCGCGGGCGTAGTCACCGCGCGGCGGGCGATCGCCGGTGCCGTAGGTCACCGGCGGCACGCCCTGGTTCACGCCGCCGTGCGCCGGGGCCGCAGCCGCCGCGTCCATCAGGTCTTCTCCAGCACGCCGCGGCGCATCTGGTCGAGCTCCATGCTCTCGAACAGCGCCTTGAAATTGCCTTCGCCGAAGCCCTGGTCACCCTTGCGCTGGATGAACTCGAAGAAGATCGGGCCCAGCTGGTTCTCGCTGAAGATCTGCAGCAGCAGTTCGCCCGCCTTGCCGTCGACGAGGATCCTGCGCTTCTTCAGTTCGGCGATCTCTTCGCCATGCCCCGGGATGCGTTTGTCGACGAGCTCGTAGTAGGTGTCTATGGT
>JBILNT010000169.1:0-7771 GCA_044374875.1 Rubrivivax sp. | reverse complement strand
ACTGCCGGCAGGTCCTCGAACAGGCCGACCGGCGCCTCGCCTTGGTGCTGGGGTTCGCTCATGGTCAAAGATTAGCCAGTTGCATGCCAATTACCAAGATGGCGAGAAAAACTCTCAGGCTCTCAGATGTCCCGGATCAGCTGCCGGAACTCGTCCACGTCCTCGAAGCTGCGGTAGACGCTGGCGAAGCGCACGTAGGCGACCTTGTCGATGCGCTTCAACTCGCGCATCACCAGCTCGCCGAGCTTGCTGGACGGGACCTCGCGCGCGCCGGCGGCCAGCAGCCTGTCCTGGATGCGCTCCAGCGCGGCGTCGACCTGCTCGACGCTCACCGGGCGCTTGCGCAGCGCCAGCATCATCGAGCCGCGCAGCTTGGAGGGATCGAACTCGGCACGTGACCCGTCCTTCTTCACCACCGCCGGCAGCACGATCTCGGCGCGCTCGTAGGTAGTGAAGCGCTTGTCGCACTTCAGGCAGCGCCGACGCCGCCGGATGACGCCGCCCTCGTCCGATTCCCGCGTCTCGACGACCTGCGTCTCGTCGTGGTTGCAGAAGGGGCAGCGCATCGGTGGCGGCGCGGGAGTGCCTCGGGGGCGTTCAGCGGTAGACCGGGAACTCGCGCGTCAGCGCCGCGACCTTCGCGCGCACGGCCTCGATGTTGGCCTCGTCGTGCGGGCGGTCCAGCACGTCGGCGATCAGGTTGGCGGTCAGGCGCGCCTCGTTCTCGCGGAAGCCGCGCGTCGTCATCGCCGGGCTGCCCAGCCGGATGCCGCTGGTCACCATCGGCTTCTGCGGGTCGTTCGGGATGCCGTTCTTGTTGCAGGTCATGTGGGCGCGGCCCAGGATGGCCTCGGCTTCCTTGCCGGTCAGGCCCTTGGGGCGCAGGTCGACGAGCATCACGTGGCTCTCGGTGCGGCCGCTGACGATGCGCAGGCCGCGCTCGGTCAGCGTCTCGGCCAGCACGCGGGCGTTGGCCACCACCTGCTGCTGGTAGGCCTTGAACGACGAGTCCAGCGCCTCCTTGAACGCCACCGCCTTGCCGGCGACCACGTGCATCAGCGGCCCGCCCTGGATGCCGGGGAAGATCGCGCTGTTGACCTTCTTCGCGATGGCCTCGTCGTTCATCACGATGATGCCGCCGCGCGGGCCGCGCAGGCTCTTGTGCGTGGTGCTGGTGACGACGTCGGCGTGCGGCACCGGGTTCGGGTAGACGCCGGCGGCGATCAGGCCCGCGTAGTGCGCCATGTCGACCATCAGGTAGGCGCCGACGGCCTTGGCCACGCGGGCGAAGCGCTCGAAGTCGATGCGCAGGCTGTAGGCCGACGCGCCGGCGATGATGATCCGGGGCTTGTGCTCGTGGGCCAGCCGCTCCATCGCGTCGTAGTCGATGGTCTCGCTGGCGTCGAGCCCGTAGCTCACCACCTTGAACCACTTGCCGCTCATGTTCAGCGGCATGCCGTGGGTGAGGTGGCCGCCTTCGGCCAGGCTCATGCCCATGATGGTGTCCCCGGGCTCGAGCAGGGCGAAGAACACGGCCTGGTTGGCCTGCGAGCCCGAGTTCGGCTGCACGTTGGCGAAGTTCGCGCCGAACAGCGCCTTGCAGCGCTCGATGGCGAGTTGCTCGACGACGTCCACGTTCTCGCAGCCGCCGTAGTAGCGCTTGCCGGGGTAGCCTTCGGCGTACTTGTTGGTGAGCTGCGAGCCCTGCGCGGCCATCACGGCCGGGCTGGTGTAGTTCTCGGAGGCGATCAGCTCGATGTGATCTTCCTGGCGGCGGTTCTCGGCCTCGATGGCGGCCCACAGGTCGGGGTCGATGGCGGCGATGGTGGAGCGGGTGCGGTCGAACATGGCAGTCCTCTTCGGATCTCTCCGGATGAAGGCCTTCGACAGCCGCGCGCGGCACGCCGGGGCAGCGTGCGGGCGCGGTCGAGGGCTGCCCAGGCGAACGGCGTACGCCGGCCCTCGGGCCGGCCCGCGCTTCCCGGTGGTCTTCCACCTCGGGCCGGGCCGCGTTCGGCCCGCATCCCTATCGCCAGTCGCGCGGACGGACAGTGTAGCGGAGCACTCCGCGCGCAGGCACGCGGTGGCCGCGCCGGGAATCCGATCAGCGCGCGAGGGCGACCTGGGCGTCCGCCACCGCGGGGGACGGCTCGGTGTCCGCCGGTGGCTGTGCCGCGGCCGGCGTCGCCTCGCGGGCGGCGGGCACGACGTTGGACGCCGTGATCGGTACCCCGCGGCCGTCGGCCACGCTGCGCATGAAACCCTGCTCGGCCAGCACGCGGCCGACGTAGCCGCCGTCGCTCTCCAGCAGGGCCGCCCCGACATAGAAGCGCAGGCCTTCCTGCAGGCCGCCGGCGCGCGCAATGCATTCCTTGAGCACCTGCACGCCCACGCGCAGGTTGCTGATGGGGTCGAACGCCGCGTGCGTGCCGCCGAACGCCTCGTACTTGTCGTTGTGCACGCGCGTCATCACCTGCATCAGGCCTTGCGCGCCCATCGAGCTTTGCGCGAAGGGGTTGAAGCTCGATTCGACGGCGATGATGGCCAGGATCAGCGTCGGGTCCAGGCCCGCCTTGGTGCCTATCGTCCAGGCCTCCTGGACGAGGCGGCCGACCGGCTCGGGCGCCACCTTGTAGCGGCGCGAGATCCACATCGCGACCTGTGCCTGATCGCGGCTGAGGGCCTTCGGGTCGACGGCCGTGGCACGGCTCACCGCGTCGGGTTCGGCCACCGCGGTGAGCAGGTCACCGTTGCGCACGGCGCGTTCCTCGTGGCGCGACTGCAGCCAGTCGAGCGCCACCACCTCCACCTGATGCCGGATGTCGGCGCGGCCGGCGGCGAACACCATCGCGGCCACCACCGCCAGCCCGAGCAGCGCGAGCGTGTTGTGGCTGACCTCGAGCAGCCCGTGGCCGACGTCGCGCAGGAACACGCCGGTGGAACGGCCGGTCGAACGCAGCGCCGATTCGATCACCTTCGAGACATGCATCGTGTTCTCTCCTGCCATCGGTGGCGCTGCGTGCCCCTGCGGGGCGTCGTGCCGCGGCCGACGGCGATAATGTTTCGCGTGCCGCGACACCCTGTTGCGGGTGCGCGCGACGCGGCGGGTTCGTGCGGGTCGCCGGGGCCGAAGCCCGTGGCCTGGCCGCGGACGACTGCGCCGACGACCGGCCCGCAGAGGGCCCCACGGCCCGCTTGCCCGCCATTCACCCGAACTCCCGGCTGAACATCGACAGGCTGGGAATCGGGTTTTCCCTTAATTTTACGAGCGGCGCGGATTCTAGGAACCCCGAAATGCTGGGTCAAGCACAAGGAATTCGTGTTGTCTTCCACGGTTGAATATGAAATACGCCGATCTGCGCGACTTCATGGACCAGCTCGAGCGGCTGGGCCAGCTGCGAAAAGTCTCCGATCCGGTCTCGCCGCGCCTCGAGATGACGGCCATCGGCGACAAGCTGCTGCGCGCCGGCGGTCCGGCGGTGCTGTTCACGCGGCCGGCCGGCCACGACATCCCGTGCCTGGTGAATCTCTTCGGAACCCCTGAACGGGTGGCGCTGGGCATGGGTGCCAGCTCGGCCGCCGAACTGCGCGACGTCGGCAGGCTGCTGGCGGCGCTGAAGGAGCCCGAGCCGCCGAAGGGGCTGAAGGAGGCCGGCAAGCTGCTGCAGATGGCCAAGGCCGTGTGGGACATGAAGCCTTCGCTGGTGCGCCAGCCCGGCTGCCAGCAGGTGGTGCGCGCGGGTGACGAGGTCGACCTGGGGATGCTGCCGGTGCAGACCTGCTGGCCGGGCGATGCCGGGCCGCTGATCACCTGGGGGCTGGTGATCACGCGCGGCCCGCAGTCGGTGGCGCAGCCGCGGCGCCGGCAGAACCTGGGCATCTATCGCCAGCAGGTGATCGGACGGCGCGAGGTGATCATGCGCTGGCTGGCGCATCGCGGCGGGGCGCTCGACTTCCGCGACTTCGCGCGCGCCAACCCGGGGAGCCCGTTCCCGATCGCGGTGGCGCTGGGCGCCGACCCCGCGACCATCCTGGGCGCGGTGACCCCGGTGCCCGACACGCTGTCCGAGTACCAGTTCGCGGGCCTGCTGCGCGGCAGCCGCACCGAACTGGCCGACTCGGGCGTTGGCGAGGGCGAGCACCGGCTTCAGGTGCCGGCCAGCGCCGAGATCGTGCTCGAGGGCCACATCCCGGTGGCCGAGCCCGGGTTCGAGGGCCGCTCCGAGCACGGCGTGCCGCTCGAGGAGCAGGGGGGCTACCTGCACGCGCTGGAGGGGCCCTTCGGCGACCACACCGGCTACTACAACGAGCAGGACTGGTTCCCGGTGTTCCGCGTCGACCGCATCACCCACCGGCGCGACCCCGTCTATCACACCACCTACACCGGCAAGCCGCCCGACGAGCCGGCGATCCTGGGCGTGGCGCTCAACGAGGTGTTCGTCCCCATCCTGCAGAAGCAGTTCCCCGAGATCGTCGACTTCTACCTGCCGCCCGAAGGCTGCAGCTACCGCATGGCCGTGATCAGCATCCGCAAGAGCTACCCAGGCCATGCCAAGCGGCTGATGTTCGGCCTGTGGAGCTTCCTGCGCCAGTTCATGTACACGAAGTTCATCGTCGTGACCGACGACGACGTCGACATCCGCGACTGGAAGGAAGTGATCTGGGCCATCACCACGCGGATGGACCCGGTGCGCGACACGCTGCTGGCCGAGAACACCCCGATCGACTACCTCGACTTCGCCTCCCCGGTCAGTGGCCTGGGCGGCAAGATGGGGCTCGACGCGACCAACAAGTGGCCCGGCGAGACCTCCCGCGAGTGGGGGCGGCCGATCACGATGACGACCGAGGTCGAGCGCAAGGTCGAGTCGCTGGTGGCGGGCCTGCTCGCGCGCTGAAGCGCTGCCGATCGGCGGCCGCGCGGCGATACAGATTTCCGAATGCGCCGCGCGGCGCCGGGACTATGCTGGGTTGGCCTGAATGAGCAGGCAAGCACCAACGGCGCAGTCCCTGCGCGTCAGGGGCGCCGGACAGATCCTTCTCCGGAGCCCCGCCGGCGGCTCGTTCCGCCCGCCCCTCCCCCGGCAACGGGTGGAGGGGCTCGTCGTTTCATGAGCCGGGCAGCGGGCCCGCCAGGCCGAATTCCCGCGCCAGCAGCGCGTACGAATGCCGGCGCACCGCCGGGTCGTGCGCCCAGGTGTTGACCACGATCTCGTCGAGCGCGAACTCCTCGGCCAGCGCGCGGATGCCGGCCGCCACCTGCGCACCGGTGCCCACCAGGGCACGGCGCCTGAGGGCCTCCACCATCGGGAGCTCTTCCGGTGCGAAGCCGCGCTCGGCGATGGCGTCCGGGTGCTGCAGCGGCCCGAGCACGCCGCGCTGGCGGTCGACGCGCCAGCGTTCGCGGCTCAGCGCCTGGTGGCGCGCCTGGGCTTCGGTGTCGGCGGCCAGCGCCCAGACGCAGATCGTGGCCTGGGGCAGCGGGTGCCGCTCGCTCGGCCGGTACAGGCTGCGGTAGAGCGCCAGCGCCTGCTCCACGCCCTGGCCGTCCATGAAGAAGTAGGCGAAGGCGTAGGGCAGCCCCAGGTGCGCCGCCAGCTGCGCGCCGTAGTCGGAGCTTCCGAGCACCCAGACCTGCGGCGTGCGCTCGGGGCCCGCGCCGGCCGGCGGGCGCGGGAGGGCGTCGATGCCGCGGTGGCGGCGCCCCGAGGCCCAGGCCATCAGGTCGACGATCTGCTCGGGGAACTGGTCGGCCGCGCGGCCCGCGTTCGGGTTCAGCGCCATCGCGGTGCGCATGTCGCTGCCCGGCGCGCGGCCGACGCCGAGGTCGATGCGCCCCGGCGCCAGCGCGTCGAGCACCCGGAACTGCTCGGCCACCTTGAGCGCCGAGTAGTGCGGCAGCATCACCCCGGCGCTGCCGATGCGGATTCGCGTGGTGCGCGCGGCGACGGCCGCCATCAGGATCTCGGGTGCGCTGCCGACGATGGTCGACAGCCCGTGGTGTTCGCTGACCCAGAAGCGGTGGTAGCCCAGCGACTCGGCATGCACGGCGAGGTCCAGCGTGTCGCGCAGCGCGTGGTCCTCGCCGCGCCCGCTGCAGGAGACCGACTGGTCGAGGACGGACAGGCGCATCAGCTTTCCTTCGGCGGGGCGCAACACGGCCCGGTTCTCATCGCGGCAGCCAGTGTAGGGCGCACGCCGGCGGGCTGCAGGCCCCGCCCGGCGCCACCATAATGCGCAGCCCGCGGCAGACCTGCCGCGCTCCTGCGCGGCGCCGGTCACCGGTGGCGCCGCCGCCCGCCTTGCCGCGCCGGCCATGCGCCTTGGCGCCGGCCCAGGGAGAACCACGCTTGTTCCAGACCTTCGAGAAGCTCGTCGACCCGTACCCCGACGCGCTGCCGCCACCGCCGCCCGGCAGGTTCATCGCCTTCCTCTGGGAGTGCTCGCGCGGCGTGCGCGGCCTGCTGCTGGCGCTGGTCCTTCTCACGGCCGCCATCGGCGCCTTCGAGGCCTACCTCTTCAGCATGCTGGCGCGCATCGTCGACATGCTCGCCGCCACGCCGCCGGCGCAGCTGTGGTCGCAGCACGGCGGCACGCTGCTGCTGCTCACCGCGGTGCTGGCGGGCAGCATCGCGCTGGCCGGTGCGCAGGCGCTGGTCAAGTACCAGTCGGTGTTCGGCAACTTCCCGATGCGGCTGCGCTGGAACTTCCACCGCCTCATGCTCGAGCAGAGCATGGGCTTCTACCAGGACGAGTTCGCCGGCCGCATCGCCACCAAGGTCATGCAGACCGCGCTGGCGGTGCGCGACAGCTGGCTCATCGTCGGCGACATCCTCGTCTACGTGGTGATCTACTTCGCCACCATGCTGGCCATCGTCGGCGCGTTCGACGTCTGGCTGGTGCTGCCCTTCGCCGGATGGCTGTCGCTGTACGTGCTGGCGCTGTGTTTCTTCGTGCCGCGCCTGGGCCGCGTGGCCCAGAAACAGGCCGACGCCCGCTCGCTGATGACCGGGCGCATCACCGACGCCTACACCAACATCGCCACCGTCAAGCTGTTCTCGCACTCGAAGCGCGAGTCCGTCTTCGCACGCGACGCGATGCAGGAGTTCATGAGCACGGCCTACGTGCAGATGCGCCTGGTCAGCGGCTTCGAGGTCGTCAACCAGGCGCTGAGCATGCTGCTGGTGGGCTCGACCGCGGGCGTGGCACTGTGGCTGTGGACCCAGGGGCAGGTCGGCGTAGGCGCCATCGCCGCGGCCACCGCGATGGCGCTGCGCCTGAACGGCATCTCGCACTGGATCATGTGGGAGATGGCGTCGCTGTTCGAGCACATAGGCACGGTGCACGACGGCATGGCGCTGCTGTCCCGGCAGCGCAGCGTGGTCGACCGGCCCGGCGCGAAGGCGCTCGAGGTGCCTCGCGGCGAGGTGCGCTTCGAGGGCGTCGGCTTCTCCTACGGCGGCGGCCGCAAGGTGATCGACGACCTGACGCTGACGATCCGCCCGGGCGAGAAGATCGGCCTGGTGGGCCGCTCGGGCGCCGGCAAGAGCACGGTCGTCAACCTGCTGCTGCGCCTGTACGACGTCGAGAGCGGCCGCATCCTCGTCGACGGCCAGGACATCTCCGGCGTCACCCAGGAGAGCCTGCGCCGGCAGGTCGGCATGGTGACGCAGGACACCTCGCTGCTGCACCGCTCGGTGCGCGACAACATCCTCTACGGCCGTCCCGACGCCAGCGACGCCGAGATGCGGCGCGCCGCCGAGCGCGCCGAGGC
>JBILNT010000168.1:0-7872 GCA_044374875.1 Rubrivivax sp. | reverse complement strand
GGCGGGTGCCCATGGTCTCGCAGCCCCACCAGTTGCCGGTGCGCCCGAAGCCGCAGATCACCTCGTCGCTGACGAGCAGGATGCCGTACTTGTCGCAGATGCGCTGCACCTCGGGCCAGTAGGTGGCCGGCGGGATGATCACGCCGCCCGCCCCCTGCACCGGCTCGCCGATGAACGCGGCGACCTTCTCCGGGCCGATCTCGAGGATCTTCTGCTCCAGCCAGCCGGCGGCGACGCGACCGAAGTCGTCGCGCGACAGCCCCTCGGGGCGGCCGTTCTCCCACCAGTAGGGCTGCCCGATGTGGACGATGCCCGGGATCGGCAGGCCGCCCTGCGCGTGCATGCCGCTCATCCCGCCGAGCGAGGCGCCCGCCATCGTCGAGCCGTGGTACGCGTTGTGGCGGCTGATGATCACCTGGCGCCCGGGCTGGCCGAGCACGTCCCAGTAGCGGCGCACCATGCGCACCACGGTGTCGTTGCCCTCCGAACCCGAGCCGGAGAAGAAGACGTGCCTGAACTGCGGCGGCGTGACCTCGCTGAGCAGCTCCGCCAGCTCGATCGCCGGCGGCGTGGCGGTCTGGAAGAAGGCGTTGTAGAAGGGCAGTTCCTGCATCTGCCGGGTCGCCGCCTCGACCAGGGCCTGCTGGCCGTAGCCGACGTTGACGCACCACAGCCCCGACATCGCGTCGAGGATCTTGTGGCCGTCGCTGTCCCAGAGGTAGATGTTGTCCGCCCTGGTGATGATGCGCGAGCCCTTGTGCGCCAGCGACTGGAAGTCGGTGAAGGGATGCAGGAAGTGGGCGGCGTCGGCGGACTGCCATTCGGCGGTGGTTCGGGTCGTCATCGTCTGTTCTCCTTCATGGACCGGCACGATTGCGGCTTCGCCGGTGCCGTCGCCCCTGGGCGGCGGCGAATCACGTCTGTCGTCGGCCGGGGATCACGCCCCGGCACGGATCCGGCTCCGCCGGTCCGTCGCCGAAGCCCCCCCGGGGGGTGGCGACCGGGAGGGAGCCTGGGGGCTCACACATGCAGCAACAGGTGCTCGCGCTCCCAGGGGGAGATCACCTTCATGAACTCGGCGTACTCGATCTCCTTGATCTCGGTGTACACCGTGACGAAGGACTCGCCGAGCACCTCCGCCAGCGCCTTCTCGTTGCGCAGCAGCTCCAGCGCCTCGCCCAGGCTGCGCGGCAGCTGGTAGTCACCCAGGTAGGCGTCGCCCTTGCACTCCGGCGTCGGCTCGATGCGGTTCTTGATGCCCAGGTAGCCGCAGGCCAGCGTGGCGGCCAGCGCGACGTAGGGGTTGGCATCGGCGCCGATCACGCGGTTCTCGACACGACGCGCCGCAGGCGCCGCCAAGGGACTGCGGATGCCCACGGTTCGGTTGTCGGTGCCCCACTGGATGTTGATCGGCGCCGCGGTGAAACGGGCCAGCCGGCGGTAGCTGTTGACGTAGGGCGCGAACAGGGCCATCGCGGCCGGGATGTACTTCTGCAAGCCGCCGATGTACCAGAAGAACTCCTTGCTCGGGCTGCCGTCCTCGTTGCTGAAGAGGTTGCGACCGCTCTTGCGGTCGATCACGCTCTGGTGGATGTGCATCGCGCTGCCCGGCTCGCCGGCGATCGGCTTGGCCATGAAGGTGGCGAACATGTCGTGGCGCAGTGCGGCCTCGCGGACTGTGCGCTTGAAGAGGAACACCTCGTCGGCCAGCCCCAGCGGGTGGGCGTGGAAGAAGTTGATCTCCATCTGGCCGGCACCGATCTCGTGGATCAGGGTGTCGACGTTGAGTTCCATCTTCTCGCAGTAGTCGTAGACGTCCTCGAACAGGGGGTCGAACTCGTTGACGGCGTCGATCGAGTAGGCCTGGCGCGAGGTCTCGCTGCGGCCGCTGCGGCCGACGGGCGGCTTCAGCGGTACGTCGGGATCGGTGTTGCGGGCGACGAGGTAGAACTCGAGCTCGGGCGCCACCACCGGGTCCCAGCCGTGGGCATCGAACAGTTCGCACACGCGCCTGAGCACCGAACGCGGCGCATAGGGCACGAGGCGGCCGTTGCGGTCGTAGCAGTCGTGGATGACCTGCGCGGTCGGGTCGGTGGCCCAGGGCACGATGCGCACCGTGCTCGGGTCCGGGCGCAGGTGCATGTCGTGGTCCATGGGGCTGATGACGTCGTAGTACGGCCCCTCCTCGGGGAACTCGCCGGTCACGCCCATCGCGACCACCACCTCGGGCAGCCGCATGCCGCGGTCCTCGGTGAACTTCTCGCGCGGCAGGATCTTGCCGCGGGCCACGCCGGTGAGGTCGGGCACGAGGCACTCGATCTCGGTGACGCGCTTCTGGTTGAGCCAGTTCTCCAGCTCGCTGAACGTGTACTGCTCTCTCGGGGTCATGGTGATCACCTGTGTCGGTCTGCTGTCGAAGGCGGCCTCGACGGCCGCGGTTGCCTGGGCGCCGGCCGCACGGCCGGCTTGCTCGTCAGGCGGCGACAGGCAAGGGGCCTCGCACGCGGTCGCGGTAGGCCCGCACCGCATGGCCGAAGGCCTGGAAGATGCGCACCGAGACGGGGTTCCCGGCCGCCTTCCATTCGGGGTGCCATTGCAGGCAGAGGTTGAAGCCGGGGGCGTCGGGTTGGGTGAAGGCCTCGACGAGGCCGTCGGGCGCGCGGGCCTCGACGCGCAGCCCGTCGGCCAGGCGCCTGACGGCCTGGCCGTGGACAGAGTTCACCAACAAGCGGGGCTCGCCGACGATCGCGGCCAGCGTGCCGCCGGGAACCACCTCCACCTCGTGCGCCGGTGCGTACTGCACCTCCGCCGGCTGGCCGGCAGGTGCCCGGTGGTCGTTCATGCCCGGCACCTCCTGCACGGCCTGGTAGAGCGTGCCGCCGAGTGCCACGTTGGTTTCCTGCGCGCCACGGCAGATCGCCAGCAGCGGGATGCCGCGCGCCAGCGCCTTCGGGATCAGCGGCAGCGTCCAGTCGTCGCGCACCGGATCCAGCGGCAGCGACAGGTCGTGGACGTCCTCGTCGAAGTTCGACGGGTGCACGTTCGAAGGCGAGCCGGTCAGCAGGATGCCGTCGGCGAGGTCGAGCAGCGCATCGAGCTCGTCGGGCTCGGCGCGCGGCACGACCAGAGGCAGCGCGCCGGCCAGGCGCACGCCGTCGACGTACTTGCGGCCGGCGACGTGGAACGGGTGGTCGCCCAGCACGCGGTTGCAGGCCGGCACGAGAACGACGGGTTTGCGGGTCGTCATGGGAGTCATCCGAGCAGGTCGCGCAGGCGGTACCAGGCCATGCCCAGCACCAGTGCCGGCATGCGCAGCAGCGAGCCGCCCGGGAACGGGCGATGGCGCAGCCGCGCGAAGACGTCGAAGCGGGAGGCGTCGCCGGCCATGGCCTCGGCCACGACGCGGCCGGCAAGCCCGGTCAGCGCCAGGCCATGGCCGGAGAAGCCCTGCAGGTAGTAGACGTTGGGCGCGGTGCCGGCCGCGGCCGGAAGCCGGCCGAAATCGGGCGCACGGTTCATCGAGATGTCGACGAAGCCACCCCACGCGTACTCGATGCGCGCATCCGCCAGCTGCGGGAAGGTGCCGACCATGCGCCGGCGCATGCTCTCGGCGAGGTTGAGCGGCGTGGCCGTGCTGTAGCTGACGCGGCCGCCGTAAAGCATGCGGTGGTCGTCTGTGGTGCGGAAGTAGTCGAGCACGAAGTTGGTGTCGCAGACCGCCGAGCGCGAAGGGATCAGCGAGTCGGCCAGGGCCGGGGCCAGCGCCTCGGTGCAAGCAATATAGGTGCCCACCGGCATCACGCGCGGCGCCAGCGCGGGTGCGAGCAGCGGTGCGTTCGAGTGCAGGTAGACGTTGCCGGCCAGCAGGACCTGCTTCGCGCGCACCTCGCCGCCGGGCGTGCGCAGCACCGGCTCGGCCCCCTGCACCAGCGCCGTCACCGGCGTACCCTCGTGGATGCGCGCGCCGGCCTCGGCCGCCGCACGGGCGATGCCCAGCGTGTACTTCAGCGGGTGCAGATGGCCCGAACGCGGGTCGTGAACGCCGCTGTGGTAACGGTGGCTGGCGATCCATCGACCGACGTCGGGGTGGCCGACGCGCGCGAGCGGGTAGCCGTAGACCGTCTCGATGCGGTCGGCCCAGGCGGCGAGGTCCGCGCCCTTTCGCGCCGAGGTCGCCAGGCCGAGGTAGCCGTCGCGCCAGTCGCAGTCGATGCGGTGGCGTTCGATGCGTTCGCGGATGAGGTCCAGCGCCTCGACAGACATCGCCCAGACGCGGCGAGCTTCGTCCAGCCCGAGCTGCGCTTCGATGGTCGACTGGTCGCAGGCCAGGCCGTGGATCGCCTGCCCGCCGTTGCGCCCGCTGGCGCCGAAGCCGACCTCGCGCCCTTCCAGCACGACGACGTCGAGCCCGCGCTGGCGCAGCTCGAGCGCGGCCGACAAGCCGGCCAGCCCGCCGCCCACCACCGCGACATCGCAGCGCGTGTCGCCTGCCAGGGAGGGAAAGGCCTGCGCCCGCACGGCCGTGGCGGCGTAGTACGAGTGGCGTGTCAGCTCCTGGTCGGTGGCTTCGAGCGGCATACAGCTAGGCGCTAGGCAGTTCCTCGTTTCGTGCCACCTCCCGGGAGCCGCGCCAGTCCCGCCCTGTGCGGGACGAAGGGACGGCGACGGGTCGACGCCTGCCGGGAAGACGGGTGCGAAGGTGGTGAGGCGGAGAGTGGCGCGGGGCGCAAGGGCGTCAGGCCGCGCGCCGGATCGCGCCGCGCAGCGTGTCGACGATCTGGTCGATGTGCTCGCGCTCGATGATCAGCGGCGGCGACAGCGCCACGATGTCGCCGGTGGAACGCACCATCAGCCCCTTGTCGTAGCAGTCGAGGAAGACGCCGAAGGCGCGCTTGGTCGGCTCCCCGGGCAGCGGGGCGAGTTCGATGCCGCCCACCAGGCCGAAGTTGCGCACGTCGATCACGTTGGGCTCGCCCTTGAGCGAGTGCACCGCCTCGGCGAAGTAGCCCTGGAGCTCGGCGGCGCGCGTCAGCAGGCCTTCCTCGGCGTAGGTGTCCAGCGTCGCGATGCCAGCCGCGCAGGCCAGCGGGTGCGCCGAGTAGGTGTAGCCGTGGAAGAACTCGATCAGGTGCTCGGGCCCCGCCATGAAGGCGTCGTGGATCTGCTGCTTCACCAGCACGGCGCCCATCGGGACGCAGCCGTTGGTGATGCCCTTCGCGCACACCATGATGTCTGGCGTGACGCCGAAGGTCTGGGCGGCGAAGGGCTGGCCGGTGCGGCCGAAGCCCGTGATGACCTCGTCGAAGATGAGCAGGATGCCGTGCTTGTCGCAGATCTGGCGCAGGCGCTGCAGGTAACCCTGCGGCGGGATCAGCACGCCGGTCGAGCCGGCGATCGGCTCGACGATGACGGCCGCGATGGTGGAGGCGTCGTGCAGCGCCACCAGGCGCTCGAGGTCGTCGGCCAGCTCCGCGCCGTGGGGCGGCTGGCCGACCGAGAAGGCATTGCGGGCGGGATCGTGCGTGTGGCGGATGTGGTCGACGCCCGCCAGCAGGGTGCCGAACATCTTGCGGTTGGCGACCATGCCGCCCACGGAGATGCCACCGAAGTTCACGCCGTGGTAGCCGCGCTCGCGGCCGATCAGCCGGGTGCGCGAAGCCTCGCCGCGCACGCGGTGGTAGGCGATCGCCATCTTGAGCGCGGTCTCCACCGACTCCGAGCCGGAGTTGGTGAAGAAGACCTTGCTCAGGCCCTCGGGGGCGATGTCGGCGACCCGCTCGGCAAGCTCGAACGCCTTCGGGTGTGCCATCTGGAAGGGCGGCGCGTAGTCCATCTCGGCAGCCTGTGCGGCAATGGCCTGCACGATGCGGGGGCGGCCGTGGCCCGCGTTCACGCACCACAGGCCGGCCACGCCGTCGAGGATCTGGCGGCCCTTGTCGTCCCAGTAGTACATGCCTTCGGACCTGGCCAGCAGGCGCGGGGCCTTCTTGAACTGGCGGTTGGCCGTGAAGGGCATCCAGTAGGCGTCGAGATCCTTGTACATGGCGGGTGGACTCCAGTGCTGAGGGCGCACGAACGGCGGCATCGCCGCAGGTTCGAAGTTGCCAGTCTAGACAGGCTTGCGCGCAATGTGCGAGCGCCGACGGCCCGGGTGAACCCGCAGTGCTCGCATATCATTGCACGCGGGAAGAAAATCACGGCAGGAAATGACAGCAAAGGCGGAATCACCGCAACGCGATGCGGAGCTCGACGCCATCGACCGCCTCATCCTCAACGAGTTGCAGCGCGATGGGCGGCTGTCCAACGTCGATCTGGCCGAGCGCGTGCACCTTTCGCCTTCGGCCTGCCTGCGCCGAGTCAAGGCCCTTGAGGAATCCGGGGTGATCGCCCAGTACGTGGCGCTGCTCAACCCGCGAACGGTGGGTCGCCACGGCACCAGTTTCACGATCATCAACCTCGAGAACACCCAGCGCTCGATGCTCGAGGCCTTCGAGCAGGCGGTGCGCGACCAGCCCGAGATCCTGGACTGCTTCTACGTCGCGGGCACCAACGACTACCTCGTGCGCTTCAACTACCGCGACGCCGAGGACCTCGAGCGCTTCCACGCGGAAGTGCTGCCGCGGCTGCCGGGCGTGGTGCGCTCGAACTCGATGCTGGTGCTTCGCACCGTCAAGAAGACGACGGCGCTGGCGCTGTAGCCCGCCGCTGCCCGACCGGCTCAAGCCGCCACCCCGCCAGGCCTGCGGTTGCACGGCTGGCGCGAGGGCGGCAAGCAGGAGCGCCTGACCCGCACGCTCGCGAGCCGCCCCGCCCGGCGGCAGGCTTCACTGCCCACGGCCTCCGCCTCCACGGGCCAAGCCTTCTCTTGCATCTGGCAAAAGAGGTTCCATGATGTGGAAGATACACGCGTTGCAGCGCAGCAAAATCCGCCATATTGAAGAGTGGCTTTTCACATGGTGAACCATTGCTGTTAAGTCGTTGAATCGTATGACTTAACTCTTATGTCTTATATAAGACATAAGTCTTCACACATCGGGGTTTCACGGGTAGGCTCAAAGCCATCGAACGTCTTGTTCTGGCCTCGCAAACCAAGGAGCCCCCGATGAGCCAACCGACCCGTGAACAGCAGATCGCCGCCCTCGAGAAGGAGTGGGCCGAGAGCCCGCGCTGGAAGGGCATCCAGCGTGGCTACAGCGCCGCCGACGTCGTGCGCCTGCGCGGCTCGGTGCAGATAGAGCACACGCTCGCCCGCCGCGGCGCCGAGAAACTCTGGACGCTGATCAACGGCGCCGCCGCCAAGGGCTACGTCAACGCCTTCGGCGCCATCACGGCCGGCCAGGCGATGCAGCAGGCCAAGGCCGGCCTCGAGGCCGTGTACCTGTCGGGCTGGCAGGTCGCCGCCGACGGCAATACCTCCGAGACCATGTACCCCGACCAGTCGCTCTACGCGTACGACTCGGTGCCGACCATGGTCCGCCGCATCAACAACACCTTCAAGCGCGCCGACGAGATCCAGTGGTCGCGCGGCATCGGGCCGGAGAGCAAGGAGTACATCGACTACTTCCTGCCGATCGTCGCCGACGCGGAAGCCGGCTTCGGCGGCGTGCTCAACGCCTTCGAGCTGATGAAGAACATGATCGCCGCGGGCGCCGCGGGCGTGCACTTCGAGGACCAGCTCGCCGCGGTCAAGAAGTGCGGCCACATGGGTGGCAAGGTGCTGGTGCCGACCAACGAGGCCGTCGAGAAGCTGATCGCCGCGCGCTTCGCCGCCGACGTGATGGGCGTGCCCACCATCGTGCTGGCGCGCACCGACGCCGAGGCCGCCAACCTCCTGACCAGCGACCACGACGCCAACGACAAGCCGTTCCTGAC
>JBILNT010000167.1:0-7911 GCA_044374875.1 Rubrivivax sp. | reverse complement strand
CACCGGCTGGGTGTCCGAGGCATGGGCCAAGGAGCACCACGAGCTCTGGTACCAGGACATCAAGGCCGGCAGGATCCCGGCCCGGCGTTCGCGGCCCGCCGACGATGCGGCGCCTATCGCCACGCCGCCCGCCCAACAGGCCTGACGAGAACGACCCCTGGAGCTTCCATGACGAAGAACACGCACCGCATCGCGTTCGCCATCGTCGCCTGCCTGGGCGCAGGTGCGGCTTTCGCCAAGCTGCCTCCGCTGAGCGACGAGGCCAAGGCCAAGGCTGCCGAGGCGGCCGCCAAGACGGCCCACGGCAACGCGGTGGCCAACTACCAGCTGTGCAAGTCGATGGACAAGGTGGCCGCGCACTACCGCGACACCTCGAAGAAGACGGGCAAGGACACCAAGCCGGCGACGGCGACGCCGGCCTGCCAGGACCCCGGTGCATTCGTCTACACCCCCCCGGCACCGGCACCGGCACCGGCAACAGCGGCGGCCCCGGCAGCGGCCACTGCCACCGCCGCGGCGCCCGCGCCTGCCGCGAAGAAGCCCTGACGCAGGAACCCGGGCCATGTCGGCGATCTGGTCGGAAGAGCTGGCGACCGCTGCAGCGCAGCGGTCGCAGCGCCTCCATCGCATCGTCGGTGCGCCGGCCCTGACCGAGGCGCGCTGCGACCCGCTGCGCGAGATCGAGGTCCTCGACGAGTACGGCGAGCTCCGCCGCATCCACATCCCGCTGGAGCGGCCGCTGACGGTGTTCGTCGACAAGCGCGAGCTCGTCACGCTGATGACGCTCGGTGCGATGCCCGAGCTGCTCGTGCTGGGCTACCTGATCAACCAGCGTCTCGTGGCCGACGCCACGCTGATCGAGTCGATCCACGTCGACTGGGACGTCGGCGCCGCCGCCGTGCGCACGCACGCCGGTCTCGCCGACCTCGAGGAGCGCACCGCGCGTCGGGTCGTGACCACCGGTTGCGGTCAGGGCACGGTGTACGGCGACGCGATGGCGCAGCTCGAGGCGGTGCGGCTGCCCGACGCCACGAGCGCGCGCATCCGCCAGGGCCAGCTGCGCCAGATGCTCGAGGTCGTGCGCCAGCAGGACAGCATCCACCGCCGCGCCGGCTCGGTCCACGGCTGCGCGCTGTTCAGGCTCGACGGCGCGGCCTGCGAGATGCTGATGTTCGTCGAGGACGTGGGCCGCCACAACGCCATCGACACCATTGCCGGCTGGATGGCGCTGCACGGCGTCGAGGGTGGCGACAAGGTCTTCTACACGACGGGCCGCCTGACCAGCGAGATGGTGATGAAGTCGGCCCAGATGGGCGTGCCCATCGTGGTCTCGCGCAACGGCGTGACCCAGATGGGGCACGACCTCGCCACGCGGCTGGGCATGACGCTGTTCGGTCGCGCCGCGAACCGGCACTTCCTCTGCTACACCGGCTTCGACCGCTTCGACGCCGAGCCGCTGCCGCCACCGGCGCACCCGGTTCGCGTGGTCTCCGGCTAGACATGGACCACCCCCGAAGCGCCTGCGGCGGCCCTGCCGGCCGCGTCGGGCCGCAGGCCCGACCCTTCGCCCGGCGTGAACCGTCCACACGACGCCTCATGTCCGGGCTCAGCCCCCTCGAGGGGGGCGCCGCCAGAGGCCCGGCAAAGCCGGATCCGCGGCGACCGCTCGAGCGTGCCTCGCACGTCGGCCGCGTCGCCTTGCGGCAAGGCTCGGGCAGCTGACGTGGCAGGTGTCCCGACGCTCCGGGTGGCGGTGGTCCTGGAGCGCCTGAAAGAGCCCACCCGCTGGGAGGACTGGCGCCACGTGGTGGCTGAGGTGTTGCCCGACGACGGCGCCTTCGGCGATGCACCGCGGCTGCTGCGTGACGACGGCAAGATCGCGCGCACGCTGTTCCCCGGCCTCGAGGTCACCCTGCACCGCGACGAGGGCGAGGGCTACTGGCTCAATCTCGGCAGCGCGCAGCCGGTCTGGTTCGTGATGTGGCGCATGGACGATGCCGACCCGTCGCGCGCCTGGCCGGAGCGGGTCACGCTCTCCTACAACGAGGCCGGGCGACTGCTCGACGCCCAGGAGCGCGTCGACAACGTCCCGCTGGCACCCGAGGTGCGCGACTGGCTCCAGGCCTTCACCGACGCGAACTACCGTCCCGAGCCCAAGGAGCGGCGCCGGCCGGCGTCGTTCCGTTCGCCCGAGAGGCGCTGAAGGCGGGCGATGGCGGAGAACGACGGCTTCCTGTCGCGCTGGTCGCGACGCAAGGTCCAAGTGGCGCGCGGGGAGCGGCCCGAGGAGCCCGTACCTCCGCCGCCCGTTGCGGCGATGACGGTGACGCCGCCGGAGGTGGTCGCCGCGCCGGCCGGGATGCCGGCCCCGGCGGCCGCGCCGCCCGCGCCCGAGCCCCCCACCCTGGACGACGTCGACCGCCTCGACCCGAAGGCGGCCGATTTTTCGCGCTTCGTGGCCCGCGACGTCTCGCCCGAGGTGAAGAACGCGGCGCTGAAGAAGCTCTTCGCCGACCCGCACTTCAACGTGATGGACGGGCTGGACATCTACATCGACGACTATGGCAAGCCCGACCCGCTGCCGGCGGGGATGCTGCGCAAGCTGGCCCAGGGCCATGCGCTCGGGCTGTTCGCCGACGAGGACGCTCGCCCGACCACGCCGCCGCCGGGGTCACCCGCGCCGGCCCTGCCACCGACCGACAATCCAGCCCCCGTCGTTGCCGACGTGGAGCCGCTGCCGAATGAAGACCCTGATCTGCGACTGCAACCACACGATGCCGCTGGACGCCAAGGCGATCCGGCAGGCGCTGGCGAAGAACCCGGCAGGGCAGGTTGACGGGCTCGAGACCGTCCACACCCTGCTGTGCCGCCGCGAGGCGGCGAGCTTCCAGCGTGCGGCCAAGAGCGGCGAAGAACTGCTCGTGGCGTGCACCCAGGAGAGCCGGCTGTTCCTCGAGCTCAACGAGGCCACCGAGGGGGCGCCCGGGGTGCACGATCCGCTTCGTCAACCTGCGCGAGCGCGGGGGCTGGTCCAAGGATGCCAGGGACGCCACGCCCAAGCTGGCGGCACTGATCGCCTCGGCGCAGCTGCCGGCGCCGGCGCCGGTGCCCACCGTCACCTACCGGTCGGCCGGGCGCTGCCTCGTGATCGGGCCGGCCGGGCAGGCCGAGCGCGCCGCCGCACGCCTGGCCGACAAGCTCGAGGTGACGCTGCTGATCCAGGGCACCGGCGGTGCCGTGGCCCAGCGCCGCGAGCGCGCCGTGCACGCGGGCGCGCTGGTGCAGCTGAAGGGCTGGCTCGGCGCCTTCCAGGCGGTGTGGGAAAGCGGCAACCCGATCGACCTCGACCTGTGCACGCGCTGCAACGCCTGCGTCGACGCCTGCCCGGAAGGCGCCATCGGACTGGACTACCAGGTCGACCTCGACGCCTGCCGAAGCCACCGCGACTGCGTGCGCGTCTGCGAGGCCGCCGGTGCGATCGACTTCGGCCGCAGCCCGGTGCGCACCGAGGAGACCTTCGACCTCGTGCTCGACCTGCGCGGGCAGCCCGCCTTCGGCCAGCACCAGCCGCCGCAGGGCTACTTCCACGTGCCGCCGGGCGGCGATGCCGAGCAGCGCCTCTTCGACGCCGTGATCGCGCTGCGTGATCTCGTGGGCGAGTTCGACAAGCCCAAGTTCTTCCAGTACCGGCAGAAGCTGTGCGCGCACAGCCGCAACCAGCAGGTGGGCTGCACGGCCTGCATCGACGTCTGCTCCGCCAGCGCGATCCGCAGCGATGCGGTGCTCAAGGGCAAGCCCCAGGGGCAGGGCGGCGGCATCGTCGTCGACCCCCACCTGTGCGTGGGCTGCGGGGCCTGCACCACCGTCTGCCCCAGCGGCGCGCTCGGCTACTCCTACCCGGGCACGGTCGACATGGGGCAACGCCTGCGCACGCTGCTGGCCACCTACCGTGCGGCCGGCGGCCGTGCCCCGGCGCTGCTGCTGCACAGCGAGGGCCAGGGCGCGCGCCTGCTCGACGACCTCGGGCGTGCCGCGCGCACCGACAGGGGCATGCACGGCGTGCCGGCGCGCGTGCTGCCGGTGGCCGTGTGGCACACCGCGAGCGTGGGCCTGGACCTGTGGCTGATGGCCATCGCCCAGGGCGCGTCGCAGGTGATGGTGCTGCTGACCGGCGAGGAGGCGCCGCAGTACCGCGACGCGCTGGCCGAGCAGATGGCCGTCGGCCAGGCGATCCTCACCGCGCTGGGTTTCGGCGACGGGCACCTGAAGCTCGTCGAGGCGCGCGACCTGCCGGCGCTCGACGCCGCGTTGCGGGTACCCCCGGCGCGCACGGTGGCCGAACCACTGGCGGCCGCAGCGCAGGCCGACAAGCGCACCACGCTCGACCTCGCGATCGAACACCTGCGCCAGCAGGCCGCGGCGCCGGTGCCCGATGCCATCGCGCTGCCCGCTGCAGGTGCGCCCTTCGGCACGCTGAAGGTCGACGCCGACCGCTGCACGCTGTGCATGAGCTGTGTCGGTGCCTGCCCCGAGGGGGCGCTGGCGGACAACCCCGATCGTCCGCAACTGCGCTTCATCGAGAAGAACTGCGTGCAGTGCGGGCTGTGCGCGACCACCTGCCCCGAGCAGGCGATCACGCTGGAGCCGCGCCTGCTGCTGGCCGACGAGGGCCGTGCCCGCAAGGCCACGCGCGTGCTCAACGAGGCGCAGCCCTTCGCCTGCGTGCGCTGCGGCAAGCCCTTCGGCACGCTCAAGGCCATCGAGGCCATGATCGGCAAGCTCGGCGCGCACCCGGCCTTCCAGGGCGCCGCGCTGGAACGCCTGAAGATGTGCGGCGACTGCCGCGTCGTCGACATGCACAGCAACCCGAACGAAATCAGGATCACCGACCTATGAGCCAGGCAGGCAGCGTGCGCGCGCTGGGTTTCGCCAGCGCCGACGACGGCGAGGAACTGGCCCGCGCCGAGCTCTACGGGCTGCTGGCCCGCCTGTGGTGGGGCCCGCCGGACGCCGAACTGCTGCGGCAGTTCGCGGTGGCCGTGACCGAGGCGCCCGAGCCCGGCGGCCACCTCGAGGCGCCGTGGCAGTCGCTGGTGGCCGCCATGCGGGCCACCACGCCAGAGGCGGCGGCCGAGGAATACGACGCCCTGTTCGGCGGCGTCGGCAAGCCGGAGGTCTTCCTCTACGGCAGCTGGCACCTGGCCGGCTTCCTCAACGAACGCCCCCTGGCGGCGCTGCGCGACGACCTCGCCCGGCTTGGCCTGGCGCGCGACGAACAGCGCGGCGAGACCGAGGATCACGTCGCCTTCGAGTTCGAGGTGATGCGCTACCTGATCGCCGGCGACGATGTCGCCGTGTGCAACCTGGAACAGCAGCGGCGCTTCTTCCGCGCCCACGTGCAGACCTGGGTGGAGGGGATGTGCGACGCCGTGGCCGCGCATCCGCGCGCCCGACTGACGCGCGAGCTTGCCGAGTTCACGCGGGCCTTCGTGCAGGTCGAGACCCAGGCCTTCGACATGATCGAGTGAGTCGATGGACGACAGCCCTGCCAACCCCCGCGGCGGCGAGACCGCGGGCATCGATCCTGACCAGGTCACCGGCGTGATCCTCGCCGGCGGCCGCGGCAGCCGCATGGGCGGCGCCGACAAGGGGTTGCAGCCCTACCGCGGCGTGCCCCTGGCCATGCACGCGCTGCTGCGCCTGGCGCCGCAGGTCGGCGAGGTGATGATCAACGCCAACCGCAACCTCGCGGCCTACGAGTCGTTCGGCGTGGCGGTGTGGCCCGACGCGCTGGCCGACTACCCCGGGCCGCTGGCAGGCTTCCTGGCGGGGCTGGAACACTGTTCGACGCCCTATCTCGTCACGGTGCCCTGCGACTCGCCGCACTTCCCCGAGGACCTCGTCGCCCGCCTCGCCCGGGCCCTCGTCGAGGCCGATGCCGAGATGGCGATGGTGGTGACGCCGGAGGACGGCGGCGTGCAGCGCCACCCGGTGTTCTGCCTGATGAAGAGCGAGGTGCTGGAGAGCCTGGTGGCCTTCGTGCACGCCGGCGAGCGCAAGATAGACCGCTGGACCGGCAAGCACCGCACGGTGGAAGTGGTGTTCGACGACGCCTCGGCGTTCTTCAACGCCAACACGCTCGAGGAACTGCACGGCGGCCCGGCCGCCTGAGCCTCGGGCGCACGGAGGACGACAGGCTCAGACGCCGGTCGCGGCGCGCAGCTCGCGGCCGCTCATCGTCCGTGGCGTGGCCCCGAGCTCGCCGATCAGCTCGACCATGCGCCGGTTCAGCGGCGCGTCGCGGCCGACGGAGGCGGCCAGTCGCACGACCGCGCCGCAGATCGCGTCGATCTCCGTCGGCCGCCCCGCCGCGACGTCGTCGGCCATGCTCGAGCGCGCCCGCTCGTCGATCTGCAGCATCTTCGCCGCCACGCGCTCGAAGAGGAAGTTAGGCAGCCGCAGCACCGTCGGCACGCGTGCCGGCGGCAGTGGCGTGAGGCGCGCCGGCACGATCCCGGCGGCGCCCAGCACGGCCAGGGCTTCGGCCTGCAGCGCCGCGAGCACGCGGCGGTAGTCCCGGTCCAGCAGTTGGCGGCGCAGCGGCAACCCCGACAGTGCGTTGACCGGGTTGTTCAGGTTGAGCAGCAGCTTCGCCCACTGCACGGGCCCCAGGTCGGCGTGCAGCGCCAGGGGCACGCCCGCGGCGGCGAAGGCGCCTGCCCACGACTGCAGGACAGGATGGTCGCGCGCCGCGA
This sequence comes from Rubrivivax sp., assembly GCA_044374875.1. Lineage (GTDB taxonomy): Bacteria > Pseudomonadota > Gammaproteobacteria > Burkholderiales > Burkholderiaceae_C > Rubrivivax. Next base: position 1,156 of record JBILNT010000167.1, on the reverse strand, counting down.
GCACCCCACTGGTGCCGCGGTGGAAGTGAGCCGGCCCCTGCGCGGAGATGTTGAACGGCACCATGCCGGGAACGACGTCGAGCGAAGGCGCCGCGGCGCGCGCGGCCTCGACGTTGTCGACCCCGTTCTGCAGCGACAGCACCACGGTGCCCACGGGCACCCGGGCACCCAGTTCGCGCGCCGCCTCGTCGGTGGCGCCGCTCTTGACGCACAGCAGCACCAGAGCCGGCACGCAGGCGGGCGGCACGAATTCGGCCAGTCGCAGATCGGCGGGCTGCAGCGTGAGGTCGCGGCCGTCCAGGTCGGTCAGCCGCAGGCCTTGGTCGGCCAGGGCGTCGAGGACGCGGGGACGGCCGACGAACAGCACGTCGGCCCCGGCGGCAGCCAGAGCGCCGCCGACGAAGCAGCCCACGGCGCCGGCACCCATCACGAGCACCATGCCTCCCGGCATGGGCGCGCCGCCGCCGGCCGTCATCAGGCCGGATGCGCGAGGTCGCGGATGATCGTGGGCCCGGCGTGGCGCTCGATCTCGGCCATCAGACCCTTGAACAGGCCGGCCTGCGCCAGCAGTTCCAGCGTGACGAACATCGGGCCGACGAGCAGGCCGACGAGGTCGTCGGCGAAGGCCGGCTTGCGGCCCTCGTAGTAGTGGCCGGCGAACTGGATGATCCAGCCGACGACGAAGAACCCGACGCCCCAGGCCAGCCACAGGGCGACGCTGCCGCCCGAGACCTGGTGCGCCAGCAGCATCAGCACGCCGATGCCTGCGCTGGTGGCCAGCCCGAGAGCGAACAGGCCGCGCGTCAGGTACCACAACGCGGCGAGCGCGTAGACGAGCCACGCCGCCGTGACGCTGAAGCGGCCCACGGCGAATTCGGGCCGCGCCAGCAGCACGCCGACGGCGAACACGATCATCGGGACGCCGACGAGGTGCGTGATGATGTTGCGCCGGTCGCGGTGGTACTCGGCGTACTGCTTCAGCAGCTCGGTCGCGGGGCGCAGGGGCGATGCCATGGGCGGTACTCCTTCGACGTTCATGCTACTGCAGTCGTCGCCCGGCTGCAGGCTCCTAGAATCGCGGCGAAGCGAAAGGCGACACGCATGACGATCAAGAGCGACAAGTGGATCCGCCGGATGGCCGAGCAGCACGGGATGA
>JBILNT010000166.1:0-7936 GCA_044374875.1 Rubrivivax sp. | reverse complement strand
CGCCGCCGAGCATCAGCATCGCGAAGGAGAACAGCAGGTACAGCGTCCCGATGTCCTTGTGGTTGGTGGCGAACACCCAGCGCCGCCAGCCGTGCGGATGGTCGTGCGCGTGATCGTCGGCGTGGCCGTGGCCGTGATGGTCGAGGACAGCACTCATGACGTTTCCTTGAGGACGCTAGTTACTTGCGGGCGGCAACGATCTCGGCAGGCTGCACCAGCTTGCCGGTCTTGTTGCTCCACGAGTTCTTCGTGTAGGTGACGACCGCGGCGATCTCGGTGTCCGAGAGCTGCTTCCAGGCCGGCATCGCGCCGTTGGCCGCGCCGTTGAGCAGGATCTGGATCTGCTGCGCGGGGTCGGCGAGGACGATCTGGCTGCCGTCCAGCGGCTTGATCGGGCCGGCGCCCTTGCCGTCGGCGCGGTGGCAGGCGGCGCAGTTCGCGTTGTAGACCTTCTCGCCACGGGCGATCAGGTCCTCGAGCTTCCACACCTTGTTCGGGTCGTCGGCGGCGGCCTGCATTTCCTTCTTCTTGCCCTCGACCCACTTGGCGTAGTCGGCCTTGCTCAGGACCTTGACGTGGATCGGCATGTAGGCGTGCTCCTTGCCGCACAGCTCGGCGCACTGGCCGTAGAAGTCACCGGTCTTGTTGGCGCGGAACCAGGTGTCGCGGACGAAGCCGGGGATGGCGTCCTGCTTGACGCCGAAGGCCGGCACCATCCAGGCGTGGATGACGTCGTTGGCGGTGGTGACGATGCGGACCTTGGTGTCGACGGGCACGACGAGGGGGTTGTCGACCTTGAGCAGGTAGTCGTCGCCCGCGGGCTTGCCCGAGTCGGACATCTCGCGGTGCGTGGGGTCGAGCGTCGACAGGAAGCTGATGCCCTCGCCCTCGCCCTTCAGGTAGTCGTAGCCCCACTTCCACTGGTAGCCGGTGGCCTTGATGGTGAGGTCGGCGTTGCTGGTGTCCTTCTGGGCGACGACCGTGCGGGTGGCCATCGCGCCCATCGCGATCACGATGATGAAGGGAATGATGGTCCAGGCGATCTCGACGGTCACGCTCTCGTGGAACGACGCGGACTTCGCACCCTGCGAGCGGCGGTGCTTGAACACCGAGTAGAACATCACGCCGAAGACGCCGATGAAGATCACCGTGCAGATGATCAGCATCATCCAGTGCAGCCAGTTCTGCTGTTCCGCGATCGCCGTGGCGGGCGGATGCAGGTTGAGCTGGTTGACGGCGGGGCCGCCCGGCAGGTCGTTCGTCGCCAGCGCGGCCTGGGTGGCCATCAGCGCGCCGAGCGTGAGGCCCGCCTGGGAGAGGCGTTGCCATGCGGAAGTCAGCTTCTTCATCGTCATCACTTCAGTTCGCAACCCGACAACTTGTCATTCGTCCGTGCCAGCCTCCCGGACGGCAACCGCATCGCGCAGCGCACGGCGCAGCTCGCCGACCAGCGTCTCGCGCAGGTGCGGCCGCAGGTGGCGGCCGAGCAGCAACGAGCGGCCCTGGCCCGAGACGCGCACCAGCGAGCCCGGTACGGATTCGACGCGCACGAAGGTGGCGTCGAAGGATTCATGGCGCACGTCACCGGCCGAGGTGCACTCGACCTCGAGACGGCCGCCGGCCAGGCGCAGGACCTCGCGGTCGGCGCAGTGGCGCGCGTGGTACAGCAGGGCGACACCGACGACGACGACCTCCAGGCCCGCGAATCCGAGCACGAAGGCAGCGCCATTGAGGGCGAAGAAGGTGCCTATGCCCAGCGACACGACACACAGCGAGAGGTAGAACAGCCCCATCTGGGCCGGCGTGACCGCGCAGTTGCGCTTGAGCACCCAGCGGCGCTCGCCGGCGTCCGCGGCAACCTCGATGCCGCCCAATGCGCCGTCGCGCGACGGGTTTGCCGACGCGGACCAGGGATTGGAGGCAAGTGAGAGCGACATCGGTACTGCGGTACTGCGGGCTGGATACTGCGGGCCGAGGCCCGGGTTGACGCTGTTGCGGGTTGATGACCGTCAGCACCCTGGATCCGGCCTGCTGCAGGGCATGTAACGGCGCGCGATTCTAGCCTACGGCGTCGGGTGTTCCCTATGCCCCACGAGCGCGCCGCATCATTGCGCGCATCTCGTCCAGCGGGACGGTGGTCTGCTCGGCCACGCGGGGGCCGCGGGCGACGCGGAATGCGTGCCCGTACACCAGCTCGAACTGCAGCCGCGGGCGGCCGTCGGCGGCTGCCGTGGTGGCCAGCCGATCACGCAGCACGGCGCGCCAGCGCGGCGTGCGCAGGCCGGCATGGCGGGCGGGATGGGCATTGCCGCCGAGCGAGCGCAGCTCGTCGAGCAGCGCGTCGGCGTCCGACCAGGTCAGCGTCAGCATTTCCTGGTCCATCACAGGGTCGGCAAAACCGGCCTCGACGAGCATGTCCCCGAGGTCGTGCATGTCGACGAAGGGCGCGAAGGCCGGCGGCCAGCCCGCCTGCCGGTACAGCGCCGCCAGTGACTCGAGCGTGCCCGGCCCCAGCGTGGTGAACATCAGGAAGCCATCGGCCGCGAGCGCGCGGTGCCAGCGGGCCATCTGGGCCGGCGGGTCGGGGTCGAGGTGCAAGGTCATGTTCGCCCACAGCAGCTCGCCGGCGGCGGCCGGCACCTCGTCGGGCAGCAACACCTCACGCGCAGCGTCGCGCCAGCGCCGGGGCGACCACCAGGGCGCCCGTGCTCGCGAGCGATGCGCCTCGCGCGCGGCCGCATCGGGTTCCACCGCCAGCTGCCGGGCTTGCGGATAGACGCCGGCCAGCGCCTCGTGCCCCGCGCCAGCGTGGCCGCTCCAGTCGATCACCGTGGCCGGCTGGCGCTTGACCACCGACAGCCGCTCGGCCATGCGCCGCGCGGCTTCCTGGTGCAGCCAGGGCGGCGTGGCGGCGTGTGCGAGGCGCGACGCGATGCGCTGCATCGCCCGCGGATCGACGTCTCGTGGGGCCGTCTTCCGGGGGGCGTCTTCGGGCATGGCGATCAGTATATTGAGCCGATGACCCTGCCACGGCACCCCGGGGACGACTGGTGCGCACGCCTGCCGAGCCTGTGCGCGGTCTGCGGCCTGTGGTCGCGCGGTAGGTTGTGCGGCGCCTGCCGCGACCGCTTCGCCGCGCCGCGGCTGCGCTGCCCGCGCTGCGCGCTGCCGCTGACCGCTGCCCAGGCCCCGTGCGGCGCCTGCCTGCGCCACCCACCGCCCTTCGACGCCGCCGTCTGCGCCGTCGACTACCTGTTCCCCTGGAACCGGCTGGTGGCGGCGCTGAAGTTCGGCGCCGCGATCGACCTCGCCCCGCCGCTCGCGGCGCTGCTGGCGGCGGCCGTCGACCGCCAGTCACCGCAGCGGCCGCAGATCGTGGTGCCGGTGCCGCTCGCGCCGGGACGGTTGGCCGCACGCGGGTACAACCAGGCTTGGGAACTCGGCAGGCGGGTGGCCCGGCGCCTGGGCATCCGGGCCCGCGTCGACCTGCTGCAGCGGCTGATCGAGACGCCGCCCCAGGCCGAGCTCTCGCGCGCCGAGCGGCTGGCGAACCTGCGCGCCGCCTTCGCCGTGGCCCCGGCGCAGTGCAGCGCGATCGCCGGCGGGCACATCGCGCTGGTCGACGACGTGATGACCACGGGCGCCACCGTCACGGAGGCCGCCGCGGCGCTGCGGCGGGCGGGGGCGGCGCGCGTGGACGTGTGGGTCGTCGCCCGCACGCCCGACATGCCGGGCTGAAAACCCGCGCCAGGGCGGCCCTGTCCAGCGCGACTGCCGCGTCGCCTTAGCATCGACGGATGTTCCGCATCGTGCTCGTGCACCCCGAGATTCCGCCAAACACCGGCAACGTGATCCGCCTGGCCGCCAACACCGGCTGCGCGCTGCACCTGATCGAGCCGCTGGGCTTCTCGATGGAGGACTGCCTGCTGCGCCGGGCCGGGCTCGACTACCACGAGTTCGCGCCGGTGCAGCGGCACGCCTCCTGGCAGGCGTTCGTCGACGCCGAGCAGCCCGACCCGGCGCGTTCGTTCGCCTTCACGAGCCACGGCAGCCAGCCCTTCGTCCGGGTGAGCTGGCAGCCGGGCGACTGGCTGGTGTTCGGCTGCGAGACCTCGGGCCTGCCGGCCGACCTGCGAGAGACCTTCCCGGCGCCGCAGCGCGTGCGCCTGCCGATGCGCCCGGGCCAGCGCAGCCTCAACCTGAGCAACGCGGTCGCGGTGGCGGTGTTCGAGGCCTGGCGGCAGAACGGCTACCACGGCGGCGCCTGAAGGCGCCCGGCTCGCGGGTCAGGCTTCAGCCTTCGACTGCCTCGACATCAGCGCCACCAGCGCGCGTGCCGGCGCCGTGCGGCCTTCCAGCACGTCGACCACCGCTTCGGTGATGGGCATCTCGACACCCAGCGCGCGGGCGCGGGCCAGCACCGTCGCGGCACTGTAGACGCCCTCGGCCACGTGGCCGAGTTCGGCCAGCACGTCGGGCAGCGTGCGCCCCGCGGCCAGCAGCACGCCGACGCGGCGGTTGCGCGAAAGGTCGCCGGTGGCGGTGAGCACGAGGTCACCCAAGCCCGACAGACCCATGAAGGTTTCCGGCCGCGCACCGAGCGCGATGCCCAGGCGAGTCATCTCGGCCAGGCCGCGGGTGATCAGTGCCGCACGGGCATTGAGCCCCGGCGAGCCCTCGGCGCCCGGCGCCAGCGCCGCCATGCCGTCGAGGATGCCGGTGGCGATGGCCAGCACGTTCTTCACCGCGCCGCCCACCTCCACGCCCACCATGTCGGTGGAGGTGTAGACGCGCAGCGCGTCGCCGTGGAAGGCCTCGACCGTGGCCGCAGCGAGGTCGGCGCTTTCGCTGGCGACCACGAGCGCGGTCGGCTGGCGCCGCGCCACCTCGAGCGCGAAGCTGGGCCCCGACAGCACCGCGCAGGGCACGCCGGGCCGCAACGAGCGGGCGATCTCGTGGCCCAGCGCCCCGCTGCCCTGCTCGAAACCCTTGCACAACCAGACCGCCGCGCGGCCCGGCGGGAGCGCGGACAGGGCCTCGCGAAGGGCCGCCATCGGGGTGGCCACCACCGTCAGCCCGCCCTCGGCGTGCGCCAGCGCGGCGCCAAGGTCACTGCCCACGGCCAGGGCGTCGGGCAGCACCACGTTGCCCAGGTAGCGGGTGTTGTGCCGCTCGCCGGCGATGCGTCGCGCCTGGGCGGCATCACGCGCCCAGAGCAGCACCTCGTGGCGGGCAGCGGCGGCGGCCGCGATCGCGGTGCCCCAGGCACCTGCGCCGAGCACCGCGATCTTCATCGGCAGCCTGCGGCGGGGTTCAGTTCACCGAGGTGATGATGCCCGAGCCGTTGCCCTCCTCGGCCTGCTGCTGGGCCTCGAACATGGCCTGGAAGTTGACTTCCGTCAGCAGGATCGGCGGGAAGCCGGCGCGCGTGCAGACGTCGGAGACGATGGCGCGCAGGTAGGGGTAGATCATCTGCGGGCAGACGATGCGGATGATCCCCTGCATCTGGTCTTCGGGCAGGTTGCGGATCTCGAAGATGCCGGCCTGCTTGGCCTCGACGAGGAACAGCACCTTGTCGTTGACCTTGGTGGTGACGGTCGCGGTGACGCTCACCTCGAAGACGCCGTCGGCCACCACCTCGGCGCCCATGCCGAGGTTGATGTCGACCTGGGGCGCAGCCTGCTCGAGGAGGATCTGCGGGGAGTTCGGCTGCTCCAGCGACAGGTCCTTCAGGTAGATGCGCTGGATCTGGAATACGGGCTCGGACATGGTGCGGGTTTCCGGTGTAGGCAAGACGGCATGCCGGCTGGCAGTCCGCCGCGAGCGCGGATTATCACCGAGGGGGTGCTGCGCCCCGGCGCGGTGCAACCCGCGCCGGGCGAGGGGCAGGGCGTCTGCGCGGCGCCCCCAGGCTGGCCGGGTGCCGCGTGACGCTGGAAGGCAGTGAAGGCGGCCGGCCGCTCAGACCGCCGCACCCAGCAGTGGCATCAGGCCGCCGCGCTGGTCGAGCGCAATCAAATCATCGCAGCCGCCCACGTGCGTCTGGCCGATGAAGATCTGCGGCACGGTGCGCCGACCGGTCAGCTCGATCATGCGGTCACGCTGGGCCGGGTCGAGGTCGACGCGGATCTCGTCGATGGCATCGACGCCGCGCTGCTTCAGCAGGTTCTTCGCCCGCACGCAGTACGGGCAGACCTGGGTGGTGTACATGCGAACCGGATTCATGCGGACACAGTGCCTGGGGCCTCATCGGCCGGGACTGAAATTGTCCCGCAGGCCGTGAAACCCTGCTGGCGACCGCACCGGCCGCCGCGCCCGCGCGAACCGGTCAGGCCGCGGCCTTCTCGCCGGCCTTGCCGCCGGCGGCGCCCTTTTCGGTCGGCAGGCTGGCCTCGCGCCAGGCATTCGTGCCGCCGGCCACGGCCACCGCGTTCTCGTAGCCGGCCTTCTTCAGCAGGCCGGCCGCGCGGCCGGCGCGCGCACCGGTCGGGCACAGCAGCACCAGGGGCAGCGCCTTGTTGGTGGGCAGGTCCTTCGAACCCTCGAGCTGGCCGAACGGAACGTTGCGCGCACCGCTGGCGTGGCCCGCCGCGTACTCGGCGGGCTCGGACACGTCGACCAGCACGCCCTTCTCGCGGTTGATCAGGCGCACGGCCTCGGCGGTGCCGATGGCGCCGCCACCGGCACGGTTGACCAGCGGCCACACCAGCATGGCGCCCGAGACGAAGGCGACGGCGATCAGGAGCCAGTTCTCGACGAAGAAGTTCACGGCGTGGCGGGGCGGGTTGGCGAGGGGGGCGAATTATAGAATCTGCCCCATGTACAAGCTTGTCCTGATCCGCCACGGGGAATCCACCTGGAATCTCGAGAACCGCTTCACCGGCTGGACCGACGTGCCGCTCACGCCCACCGGCGTCGAGCAGGCCCGGCAGGCCGGCCGGCTGCTGAAGGAAGCGGGCTACGAGTTCGACGTTGCCTACACCTCGGTGCTCAAGCGCGCCATCTGGACGCTGTGGCACTGCCTCGACGAGATGGACCGTACCTGGCTGCCGGTGCTCAACGACTGGCGCCTGAACGAGCGCCACTACGGTGCCCTGCAGGGCCTGAACAAGGCCGAGACCGCCAAGCAGTACGGTGACGAGCAGGTGCTGATCTGGCGCCGCAGCTACGACACCCCCCCGCCCCCGCTGGAGCCCGCCGACCCCCGCGGGCAGCGCAGCGACCCCCGCTACGCCAAGCTCGCGGCAGAGCAGATCCCGCTGACCGAGTGCCTGAAGGACACCGTGGCCCGCGTGCTGCCTTGCTGGAACGAGCGGCTGGCTCCGGCCATCCGCAGCGGCCAGCGCGTGATGATCGCCGCCCACGGCAACAGCATGCGCGCGCTGGTGAAGTACCTCGACGGCATCAGCGACGAAGACATCGTCGCCCTGAACATCCCCAACGGCATCCCGCTGGTCTACGAACTGGACGCCGACCTCAAGCCCATCCGCAGCTACTACCTGGGCGACGCCGAGGCGGCAGCCAAGGCGGCGGCGGCGGTGGCGGCGCAGGGGAAGGGGTGAGGGTGAGAGCTCAAGACGCCGAGCCGGAAACAACACGGCTCCATTCGGCGCGGGCAGAGCGAACAGACGGAACCGGCTGAGGCGGGAACGCGCGGCTGGCGCACTGGGCATACAAACCCACGGCACGGCCATTCAGCCGCCGGGCAGCGCGTTGGTGCGAGGCAGCCGCCAGACAGGGGCCGACGACTGCCACGCACACCGCTTCAGGCCCCCAGCAGCTGGGGCGACACGAGCGGACCTGTCCCTGTTCGCTGACCCGAACAGGATTCAGCCCCCGGCCCTATCCCCCCACCCAGCTCAGCACCAGGAACACGGCAAGCAGCACCGCGATCAGGCCGTAGATCACGCTGTCCCGGTACAGCACCGGATAGTCT
>JBILNT010000025.1:0-28533 GCA_044374875.1 Rubrivivax sp. | reverse complement strand
TCAGCGTCTTCATCGACAGCGCGTGGATTTCTTCGCGCATTCTATCGCCCAGGGCCGCGTAGACGCGCTGGTGCCGGCGCACGCGCGACAGGCCCTCGAACTCGACGGATACGATGGTGGCGAAGAAATGGCGCCCGTCACCCTCGACCTCGAGGTGTTCGCAGGGAAGACCGGCGGCGATGAACGCGCGGACCTGATCGGGGGTGGGTTGTCCCATGGCGGGCGGGAGTTTAACGGCCCGGTGCCGGCAGCGCCGCCCAATGCGTCACGACACCCGCACGCCCGCGCGGCCTTGCACGAGCCAGAATCGCGGTCGGGCGGACCTGCGTCCGCAGGAGGTCGAGGCGATGGATTTCGGTTCCTGGGGTGGCGTCGTGCGCTGGGCGCTGCTGGCGCTGGCGGTCTTCTGGGCGGCTCGCACCTACAACCGGCTGGTGAAGCTGCGCAACGAGATCGGCAACGCGTTCGCGCAGATCGACGTGCAGCTCAAGCGCCGCTACGACCTCGTGCCCAACCTGGTGGAAGTGGCGCGCAAGTACGTGGAGCACGAGCGCGGCACCTTCGAGGCCGTCACCCAGGCCCGCAACACGGCACGTGCCTGCGCCGACCGCGCCCGCCAGGCGCCGGCCGACGGCGAGCGCATCGCCGCGCTGGCCACGGCCGACGCCGCGCTGGGCGGGGCGCTGGGCCGGCTGATGGCGGTCGTGGAGGCCTACCCCGAGCTCAAGGCCGACGGCACGCTGCGCGACCTGGCCGAGGAACTGGGCCACACCGAGAACCGCATCGCCTATGCGAGGCAGGCCTTCAACGACGCCGTGCTCGACCACAACAACACCGCCCAGGCCTTCCCCGACCTGATGGTGGCGCGCCTGACCGGCTTCCGACCGGCCGCGCCGCTGGAGGCCACGCGCAGCGAGGAAGAACGCCAGGCGCCGCGCGTGGTGCTCTGACGCCGGCGGGCCCGCCCTCCGGCCATGCGCTTTCGTCGCCACCAGGAAGCGGCCGTGGCCGGCAGCCGCCGGCTGTTCGTGCTGTTTGCGTTGCTGGTCGCCGGCGTGGTGCTGGCGGTCAATGGCGCGCTGGCGCTGCTGTGGCACCTGGCATGGCCCTTCGGCGGCTACCCGCGCCTGTTCTTCGAGACCAACACCGCCCTCGTGCTGCTGTTCGTGCTGGGCGGCTGGGCGGTGGAGACCCTGCGCCTGGCCGAAGGCGGCGCCCACGTGGCGCGCCTGGCCGGCGGCCGCGAGGCCGATCGCGACGAGCGGCTCGAGCGCAGGCTGCACAACGTCGTCACCGAGATGGCGATCGCCGCCAACTCGCCGCGCCCGGCTGCCTGGGTGCTGCCGCGCGAGCCGGCCATCAACGCCTTCGCCGCCGGCTGGAGCGCCGACGACGGCGTCGTCGTCCTGACCCGCGGCGCGCTGGAGAAGCTCGACCGCGCCGAGTTGCAGGGCGTGGTCGCGCACGAGATCAGCCACCTGGTGCATGGCGACACGCGGCTGAACATGCGGCTGATCGGCCTGGTCTGGGGCCTGCGCATGGTGTTCGACTTCGGCCGCGAACTGACCGAGCGCGGCGACGACGGCCGACGCCCGGCGACGGTACCGATCGGGCTCGTGCTGATGACCGTGGGCGTCTTCGGCTGGCTCGCCGGGCGCCTGCTGCAGGCCGCCGTCTCGCGCCAGCGCGAGTTCCTGGCCGACGCGTCGGCAGTGAAGTACACGCGCCAGGTCGACGCGCTGGGCGGCGCGCTGCGCAAGATCGCCGACGAACAGGCGCGCGCGGCCGACGCCCTGCACGCCTCGGCGGGGCCGCTGGCACACCTCTTCCTCGCCCGGCGCGGCCGCTGGTCGGCCTGGGCCACGCACCCGCCGCTGGCCGAGCGGCTGGCGCGCCTGTACGGCCGGACCGTGCTGCCGCTGCCCGCGGTGGCCTCCGACACGCACGACGCGGAGATGGAGCCGCTGCTGCCGGCGCTGGTTCCGGCGTCGCCGCTCGCCGGCGGCCCGCAGCAGCCCGTCGATCCGGAGGTGCCGACGCCGGCCGCAAGGCCGGATGCCTTCCACGCCGCGCTGGAGCGCGAGGCCGACGAGGCCGAGCGCCTGGCCCGCGTGGCACGCTGGCACTCGCCGCTCGAATTGCGCGCCACGCTGCTGGTGCTCGTGGGGGCCGGTCACGCCGCCTGGAGCGGCATGCCCGCACACGTGGCGCGCTCGATGCAGCCCGAACTCGAGGCCCTGCCGGCCGCCGCCCGAGAGACCGCGCTGGACGCGCTCGCGCAGCGTGCCGCCAGTGAGCCGCGGGCTTGGCGCCAAGCGCTGCTGCGCGACGCGCGCGACGCCGCCCGCACGCCCTCGGGGCTGCTGCGCTGGCTGCTGCTGCGCAGGCGGCTGTGCGGCGCGGCGCCGGTCGCGTGGAAGGGGCGCGCACTGGACGACGAACTGGCCGCCGCGGCCGCGGCCACCCGCGCGCTCGAGGCCTGCCTGCCTTCAGCGCCCCCGGCGGCCGCCGCGTGGCGGCAGCGTGCGCTGGGCATGCTGGACCCTGCACTTGCCGTTCGGCCCGCCGGCCCGGCCAGTGCCCGCGCCGCCCTGAAGGCGCTGGCACGCCTGCACCGCGTGGCGCCGCTGCAGCGCCCGCGCCTGGCACGGGCGTGGATGGAGGCCGCGGCGCCCATGCCGGCAGCCGAGCGCCGCGCCGCCGAACTGCTGCTCGGCCATGCGCTGGCGCTGCTGGGCCTGGCGCTGCCGGCCGAACTGGCGAAGGCGCGGCCGCCCTGGCCCGCTCAGGACCGCAGCTTGTAGCCGCTGGCCAGCAGGCGCAGCGTGATTCCCGCCACCAGCGCGAAGCTCGTGGCCACTACCGCCAGGCTCAGCCACGGCGAGACGTCGGAGACGCCGAAGAAGCCACGGCGGAAGCCGTCGATCATGTAGAAGAAAGGGTTGAGGTGGCTCACCGTCTGCCACACCGCCGGCAGCGAGTGCACCGAGTAGAAGACGCCCGAGAGGAACGTCATCGGCATGATGATGAAGTTCTGGAAGGCGGCCATCTGGTCGAACTTCTCCGCCCACAGGCCCGCGATCAGGCCCAGCGAGCCGAGCATGCCGGCGCCCAGCGCGGCGAAGACGACGATCCACCACGGCTCGGCCAGGTGCAGCGGCGCGAACCAGACCGTCACCAGCAGCACGCCGGAGCCCACAGCGAGGCCGCGCACCACCGATGCGCCGACGTAGGCGACGAACCACGCCCGGTGCGTCAACGGCGTCAGCAGCAGGAAGACGATGTTGCCGGTGATCTTGCTCTGGATCAGCGACGACGAACTGTTGGCGAAGGCGTTCTGCAGCACGCTCATCATCACCAGCCCGGGGATCAGGAAACTGGTGTAGCCCACCCCGGGGAAGACCTCGACGTGGTCCTCGAGCACGTGGCCGAAGATCAGCAGGTACAGCACCGCGGTGAGCACGGGTGCTGCCACCGTCTGGAAGCTGACCTTCCAGAAGCGCAGCACTTCCTTGCGGAACAGGGTTCCGGCGCCTTCGAGGCTCATTGCGCCACCTCCGCGGCAGCGGCCGGCCCGGTCCCCTGCATGATCTCCAGGAACACGTCCTCGAGGTCGGCACGGCCGATCTCGAGGTCCTCGACGCGCACGCCGGCGGCGCGCAGCGCGGCCAGGCGGGCCTCGACCTCCGCGGCATCGTGCGCCTTGAGCTGCACGATGCGCCCGGTCACGCGGGCCTGCGCCGCCAGCGCGGGCGGCAACGCGTCGTCGGTCTTGAAGCGCAGCATGGTGCTGTGGGTGCCGGCCAGCAGCGCCGAGGTGCGGTCGAGCGCGACCACGCGGCCCTGCTTGAGCATCGCGATGCGGCCGCAAAGCGCCTCGGCCTCCTCGAGGTAGTGCGTCGTCAGCAGCACCGTGTGGCCCTCGCGGTTGAGGCGCGCCACGAACTGCCACAGCGTCTGCCGCAGCTCGACGTCGACGCCAGCCGTGGGCTCGTCGAGCACGATCACCGGCGGCCGGTGCACCAAGGCCTGCGCCACCAGCACGCGGCGCTTCATCCCGCCGGAAAGCTGGCGCATGTTCGCGCCGGCCTTGTCGGCCAGGCCCAGCGCCTCGAGCAGCTCATCGATCCAGGCGTCGTTGCCGCGCACGCCGAAGTAGCCGCTCTGGATGCGCAGGGTCTCGCGCACGCTGAAGAAGGGGTCGAACACCAGCTCCTGCGGCACGATGCCCAGCGCCTTGCGGGCGGCGGCGAAATCGCTCTCGACGTCGTGCCCCATGACCGCGGCACGCCCGGCGGTGGCACGCGTCAGGCCGGCCAGCACCGAGATCAGCGTCGTCTTGCCGGCGCCGTTGGGCCCCAGCAGGCCGAAGAACTCGCCGGGCTCGATCGAGAAGGAAACGTCGTCGAGGGCCTGGAAGCTGCCGCGGGCGCCGCGGTAGACCTTGCGCACGTGCTCGAAGACGACGGCAGGCTTGGATGACATAGGGGGCGGGATTGTAGGCAGCCGGCGCCGGGCACGCCGGTGCCAGAATGGCCGCCATGGCGACGACGAAGAAGCCACGCCGCACCGCAGAACGCATCCTGGAGGTCACGCTGGACCTCTTCAACCGCTTCGGCGAGCCCAACGTCAGCACGACGCTGATCTCCGCCGAGATGCGCATCAGCCCCGGGAACCTGTATTACCACTACCCGGCCAAGGACGAGCTGATCAACGCCCTGTACGACCGCTACGAGGCGGCGCTCCACGAGCTGCTGCAGGCGGCCGACGACGTCGGCAACGTCGAGGACGCGTGGCTGTTCTTCCACATGCTGTTCGAGCTGATCTGGCAGTACCGCTTCCTCTACCGCGACCTCAACGACCTGCTCAGCAAGAACCGGCGCCTGGAAAAGCACTTCCAGTTCGTGCTGCAGCACAAGGCCCGCGCGGTGCGTGAGGTGATCGACGGCCTGTCGCGCGAGGGCGCGATGCGCATCGACGGCCGCGACGCCGGCCCGCTGGCCACCGCGATGGTGGTGGTGCTGACCTACTGGCTGAGCTTCGAGTACGTGCGCGACCCGCGGCATGCGCTCGAGCCCGATAGCGCCGCCGCGTCCATGGGCCGCGGTGCCTGGCACGTGCTGGCGCTGCTGCTGCCCCACCTCGAAGCGGCCTCGCGCGAGCACCTGCACCGGCTCGCCGCGCCCTACGCCGCCTGAACCTCACTCACCCCGCAGGAGACCCGACCGTGGCCAAGTGGACCGTCTTCCCCTACCCCGCCGCCGACTACAGCCACGACGCCGCGGCGCTGAAGAAGCACTGGGCGCGCCTGCACGCCGGCGATGCCGAGCCCTTCCCCAAGGACGAGAAGGTGGTGGAGGCCTGGCGCCTGTTCCACGCCGGCGAGTTCCAGAAGGCCTTCGACGCCGGGCTCAAGGCCGGCGGTGCCGGCATCACGGCGGCCAACAAGGCCCAGTGCATCTACGCCAACTACCTGGAGAAGAGCGAGAAGACGCGGCTGGCGATGTTCCTGGAGGCGGCCGGGCGCGCCGAGGCGCAGCAGGCGGCGGAGCCGAAGAACCCGAACGCGTGGTACTGGCAGGCCTACGCGCTGGGCCGCTACAGCCAGGGCATCAGCGTCGTCAAGGCACTGGCGCAGGGCCTGGGCGGCAAGGTCAAGGGCGCGCTGGAGACCACCATCGCGCTCGCGCCCAAGCACGCCGATGCGCACATCGCGCTGGGCTCGTTCCACGCCGAGGTCATCGACAAGGTCGGCAAGCTGATGGGCAGGACCCAGGGCGCCGACGCTGCCACCGGCCTGAAGATGTACAAGCAGGCGCTCTCGCTCAACCCCACCAGTGCGATCGGCATGATCGAGTACGCCAACGGGCTGGTGATGATCGAGGGCGACAAGCGCATGAAGGAGGCCGAGAAGCTCTACGCCGACGCGGCCGCCTGCACACCGATGGACGCGATGGAGCGGCTCGACGTCGAGATGGCGAAGGAAGAGCTCGAGGACTGACGCGCTCCGGCCCGTGCCGGAGCACCCCGGCATCGCCTACACTGCCAGAATGAACCGGCCGGTACATTCGAAATCGATCCGGGGCGCCGGGCCCGCTGCCGGCAGCGGCGCGCCGACCGGGGCCGCGCCACGCCGCGGACGCCCGCCCGCTGGCGAGGGCCCGGGCCGCACCAACGACCCCGAACGCACGCGCGCCGACATCCTCGAGGTCGCGACCCGCGAGTTCGCCGAGAAGGGGCTCGCCGGCGCCCGCATCGACGTCATCGCCGAGGCCATGCGCACCAGCAAGCGCATGATCTACTACTACTTCGGCAGCAAGGAAGCCCTGTACATCGCGGTGCTCGAGGAGGCCTACCGCCGCATGCGCGAGATCGAGGCCGGCCTGCAGCTCGACGACCTGCCGCCCGAGGACGCGCTGCGCAAGCTCGTCGGCTTCACCGTCGACTACCAGCACGCCCACCCGGATTTCATCCGCCTGGTGATGACGGAGAACATCCACCGCGGCGCCTATCTCGCCCAGAGCCAGGCCATCCACGACCTCAACGTGCCCGCCATCGAGGGGCTGCGCCGCGTGCTCGAGCGCGGGCGCGAGGCGGGCGTGTTCCGGGCTGGCATCGACCCGGTCGACGTGCACATGTCGATCAGCGCGCTGTCGGTCTTCAACGTGGCCAACCGCCACACCTTCTCGCTGATCTTCGACCGCGACATGGACAGCACCTCGGCGCTGATCGCCCGCCGCGACAGCATCGTCGAGATGATCGTTCGCTTCGTGCGCCGCTGAACGGCGCGCGACCCGTGTGCGGGTAATCCCGCACGCAAGAAAACGAACCGGTTCGTACATTTACGGCCTGCGTACCGCGGCCTGCAGGCCGCGGCCCCTGCCCACCCCTTGCGGAGACAGCGCGACGTGAACCGCATCCTCGATGGCTACTGCCGCGTGCTGGAGGCGCTGCTGGTGCTGGCGCTGGCCGCGATGGTGGTGATGGTCTTCGGCAACGTCGTGCTGCGCTACGCCTTCAACAGCGGCATCACCGAGTCGGAGGAGCTGTCGCGCTGGGCCTTCGTCTGGCTCACCTTCCTGGGCGCGGTGGTCGGCATCCGCGAGCGCGCGCACCTGGGCACCGACGTGCTGGTGGGGCGCCTCGGGCCGCGCGGCCAGCGCGCGGCGCTCGTCGTCGGCCAGATGCTGATGATCGGCGTGAGCGTCGTCTTCCTCAAGGGCAGCCTCGAGCAGACGCGCATCAACCTCACGGTGTCAGCGCCGGTGACCGGCTGGCCGGTGGCGGTGGTCTACGCCGCGGGCATGGTGTTCGCGGCCTCGGCGGTGGTGCTGCTGGCACACGAACTCTGGCGCACCGTCACCGGCCGACTCTCCGACGCCGAACTGCAGATGGTGCGCGAGTCCGAGGAACTGCACGGCGACGAGCCCGCAGGCACGACGAGGGACGCGAAGGAAGACGCGAAATGACCATCGCCATCTTCCTGCTGTCGCTGCTCGGCGCGATGGCGCTGGGCATCCCCATCGCCTACTCGCTGCTGATCTCGGGCGCCGCGCTGATGTGGCACCTGGACATGTTCGACGCCCAGATCCTGGCGCAGAACACGATCAACGGCGCCGACAGCTTCCCGCTGCTGGCCGTGCCCTTCTTCATGCTGGCCGGCGAGATCATGAACGCCGGCGGCCTGTCGCGCCGCATCGTCAACCTCGCGCTCACGCTGGTGGGCCACGTGCGCGGCGGCCTGGGCTACGTGGTGATCCTGGCAGCCTGCCTGATGGCCGCGCTGTCGGGCTCGGCCGTGGCCGACACCGCGGCGCTGGCGGCACTGCTGCTGCCGATGATGGTGCGCGCAGGCCACGACCGAGCGCGCTCGGGCGGCCTCATTGCATCGGCCGGCATCATCGCCCCGGTCATCCCGCCGTCGATCGGCTTCGTGATCTTCGGGGTGGCGGCCAACGTCTCCATCACCAAGCTGTTCCTCGCCGGCATCGTGCCCGGGCTGCTGATGGGCGTGGCGATCGCCACCGCGTGGTACCTGGTGGCGCGGCGCGAGAACGTGACCCCGCCGCCCCGGGCCACCCGCGAGGAGCGCTGGAAGGCGCTGCGCGAGTCGACCTGGGCGATGTTCCTTCCGGTCATCGTGCTGGTGGGCCTGAAGATGGGCGTCTTCACCCCCACCGAAGCCGCGGTGGTGGCCGCCGTCTACGCGCTGCTCGTCTCGCTCTTCGTCTACCGCGAGCTGCGCGTGGCCGACCTCCACGGCCTGTTCGTGCGCGCCGCGAAGTCCACCGCCGTGGTGATGTTCCTGGTCGCCGCGGCGATGGTCAGCGCCTGGATGATCACGGTCTCGCAGCTGCCCGCGCAGCTCGTCGACCTGCTGCGGCCGCTGCTCGACAACCCGACGCTGCTGCTGCTGGCGATCATGCTGCTCGTCATCGCCGTCGGCACGGCGATGGACATGACGCCGACCATCCTCATCCTGACCCCGGTGCTGATGCCGGTGGTCAAGGCCGCGGGCATCGACCCGGTGTACTTCGGCGTGCTCTTCATCATGAACAACGCCATCGGCCTGATCACGCCGCCGGTGGGCACGGTGCTCAACGTCGTCGCAGGCGTCGGGCGCATGAAGATGGACCAGGTCACCGTCGGCGTGCTGCCCTTCATGTTCGCGCAGTTCGCCGTCCTGTTCCTGCTCGTGCTGTTCCCGCAGATCGTGCTCTGGCCGCTCAGGCTCTTCTACTGACAACCCCCACCGACCCAACGACCCACCGAAGGAGACACACCATGAAGCGTCAGTTCCTCAAGACCGCCCTCGCCGCCCTGGCCATCGCCGTCGTCGGCGGCACCGCCCACGCCCAGGTGCAGGAGCGCACCTTCAAGCTCGGTCTGCAGAACCCCAAGGGCCACCCGCTGGAGCAGGGCGCCACGAAGTTCTCCGAGCTCGTGGCCCAGCGCTCGGGCGGCAAGATCAAGGTCAACGTGTTCGCCGGCGGCACCCTCGGCGGCGACGCGCAGACGGTCTCGGCGCTGCAGGGCGGCACGGTCGAGATCACCGTGCTGAACAGCGGCATCCTGGCCTCGCAGGTGCCCGACTTCGCGGTCTTCGACTTCCCCTTCATGTTCGCCAACGCCCGCGAGGCCGACGCCGTCGTCGACGGCCCCTTCGGCCAGAAGCTGCACGCGCGCCTGGCCGACAAGGGCATCGTCGGCGTCACCTACTGGGAACTGGGCTTCCGCAACATCACCAACGGCCGCAAGCCGATCAACACCGTCGAGGACATCGCGGGCCTGAAGCTGCGCGTGATCCCCAACGCGATCAACGTCGACTGGGTCAAGGCCCTGGGCGCCAACCCGACGCCGATGGCCTTCCCCGAGGTCTACGCCGGCCTGGAGAGCCGCGCCATCGACGGCCAGGAGAACCCGCTGTCGGTCATCCTGGCCAACAAGTTCTTCGAGGTGCAGAAGCACCTGGCCATCACCAACCACCAGTACAACCCGCAGAGCTTCATCTTCAGCAAGAAGGTCTGGGACGGCCTGTCGGCCGACGAGCGCAAGATCGTCACCGACGCCGCCGTCGAGGCCGGCCGCTTCCAGCGCCAGGTCAACCGCGATGCAGCCGCCAACCAGCTTGCCGAACTGCGCAAGGCGGGCATGCAGGTCACCGAGTTCAGCCCGGCCGAGCAGGCCAAGCTGCGCGACCGGCTCAAGCCCGTGATCGACAAGCATGGTGCCGCCATCGCCGGCACGGTCGCCGAGCTGCAGGCCGAGCTGGCCAAGGTTCGCCGCTGATGTCGCGGACGGCCGACGGGGGCCAGCGGTGACGTTCGACGCGACTGACACGGTGACGGCACGCGCCGCCGCGTCGCACGTCGCGCCGTCGCGCCGGCTGCTGCTCGGCCTGGTCGGCGCCGGGATCCAGCGCTCGCTGACCCCGGCAATGCACGAGGCCGAGGGCGAGGCCCAGGGCCTGCGCGTGCACTACCAGCTCATCGACCTCGACCGAGCCGAGGGCGGTGCGCGGCTGCTGCCGACCCTGGTGACGGCCGCCCGGGCGATGGGCTTCGCCGGCCTCAACGTCACCTACCCGTGCAAGCAGGCCGTGATACCGCTGCTCGACGAGCTGTCGGACGAGGCCGCGGCGATGGGCGCGGTCAACACGGTGGTCTTCCGCGACGGCCGCGCGATCGGGCACAACACCGACGGCTCAGGCTGGCGCTGGGGCTTTGAACGGGCACTGCCCGGCGCCGACCTCTCGTGCATCGTGCTGCTCGGTGCCGGCGGTGCCGGCTCGGCCATCGCCCACGCCCTGCTGCGCATGGGTGCGCCCGAACTGGTGGTCGTCGACGCCGACGCCGCCCGCGCGACGCAGCTGGCCGAGACGCTGCAGTCGCGCCACGCCGCGGCGCGTGTGCGCGCCGAAGCCGACCCGGCCCGCGCGCTGGCCGGTGCCACGGGGCTGGTGCACGCCACGCCCACCGGGATGGACAAGCTGCCCGGGCTGCCGCTGCCGGCGGCGTTGCTGCAGCCCCGGCTGTGGGTCTCGGAGATCGTCTACTTCCCGCTCGAGACCGAACTCCTGCGGGCCGCGCGGGCGGCGGGCTGCGCCACGGTCGACGGCGGCACGATGGCCGTCGGGCAGGCCGTCGGCGCGTTCCGCCTGTTCACCGGGCTGGAGCCCGACACCGCGCGCATGGACGCGCACTTCCGCCGCCTCGTCGCGGCGCGCACTTGCTGAGGGGGTCGCGATGGACGTCACGATCGAGCGCGAGGCCGACGTGGAGGTACCCAACCCGGCAGGGCTCGAAGGCCTGGAGTTCGTCGAGTTCGCGACGCCGCGCCCGCAGGCGCTGGGCCACCTGCTGGAGATCGTGGGCTTCCGGCCGGTGGCGCGCCACCGCTCGCGCGAGGTGCTGCTGTACCGCCAGGGAACGATGAACGTCGTCGTCAACGGCCACGCCGGGCCTGCGGGGGCGAGTGCCGGCCCCGACGACGAGGTGCCCCGCATCGCCGCGGTCGCCCTGCGCTGCCGCGACGCCGGCGCGGCATGGCGGCGAGCGATCGAGCTTGGCGCCTGGCCGGCCGAGGTGCAGGTCCGGGCCATGGAGCTTCACATCCCCGCCATCGTCGGGCCGGGGGCGAGCCGCATCTACTTCGTCGACCGATGGCGCGAGTTCTCGATCTTCGACATCGACTTCGTGCCGGTCCCGACGGTCGAGCCGGCCGTGCCGGCGCGCGCCGGGCTGCACTGGTTCGGCATCGTGCAGTACGTGGGCGCCGCCCGCGCCGCGGACTGGTGCCACTTCTACGCCGAGCTGCTGGGCTTCGAGGCGTTGCCGGCCGAGCGGCGCTTCGGCATCCTTCCCGCGGGCCGCATCCTGCGCTCGCCTTGCGGCACCTGGCACCTGCAGCTCGTCGAGCCCGAACCCGACGCCGATTCGCCCGGACCTGAGCGCTTCCAGCGGCTGGCCTTGGGCGCGCCCGACATCGCCACCGCGGTGCGCGAGCTGCAGTCGCGAGGGCTGCCCTTCGTCGAGGCGGGCGCGCTGCGCCCTTCATTTGCCGGCGCCCTCTCGCGGGTGCAGCTCGGCAGCGTGATGTTCGAGCTGGTGCGCCACGAGGCCGCCTGAGGGCCGGCGATGTTCCGCGACTTCGGCATGGACACGATCTCTCTGGCGGGGCCGCTGGCGGCCAAGCTGCGCGCGATGCGCGAGGCCGGCTTCGAGCAGGTGATGCTGGCCGCACGCGACCTCGTCGGCCACCCCGACGGCTGGCACGCCGCCGTCGCAGAGGTGGAGGCCAGCGGATTGCGCGTGACCGGCTTCCAGGTGCTGCGCGACTTCGAGGGGCTCACCGGCGGCCTGCACGACTACAAGGTCGACATCGCGCGCTCGATGATCGAGATGTGCGCCGCACTCGGCAGCCCGGTACTGCTGGCCTGCTCCTCGACCAGCGTGCATGCCAGCGCCGAGCGTGCCGCGATGGCACGCGACCTGCGCAAGCTGGCGACGATGGCCCTGCCCTTCGGCATCCGCGTCGCCTACGAGGGCCTGTCCTGGGGGCGACACGTCAACGACCTCGTCGGCGCGGCCGACGTGGTGCGCCTGGCCGACTGCCCCAACCTGGGCATCGGCGTCGACTCGTTCCACAGCTTCGCCACGCGCACGCCGCGCTCGGCGCTGGAGGACCTGGACCCGTCGCGCATCTTCCTCGTCCAGCTCTCCGACTTCATGTGGAGCGAGATCCACAGCGTGCAGGAACGCATCGAGACCGCGCGCCACTTCCGCGTCTTCCCCGGCGAGGGCGTGCACAGCGGCGAGATCGCCGCGCTGGTGCGCGCGCTCGACCGCATGGGCTACGCGGGCGACTACAGCTTCGAGGTGTTCAACGACGACTACCAGCAGCTGCCGCTGGACACCGTGGCGCGCCGGGCGGCGCGATCGGCCGCGTGGCTTGCCACCGACGTGCTGCGGCGCTCCACCGCGCTGCCGGCCCGGCCGCGCAGAACCGCCCCGGCCTGAACCGGGCGCGGCACTCAGCGCGGCGCCGAGCCCGCCCGCGGCGCCGCACGTGCCTGGCGCCGGGCGGTTTCCGCGGCCAGCAGTTCGTTCAGGCTCAGCCGGTCGTCACGGTCGACGTCGGCAGCGTCGAAGCGGGCCATGCGGTAGCGCACCACCTCGCTGAAGGACAGGCGGCTGTCGCCGTCGGCGTCGGCGCGACGCAGCATCCGCTCGAGTGAGCGCCGGGCGCTGGCGTCGGGCAGCGCCTGGATCTCCTCGCGCGTGATCCAGCCGTCGCCGTCGAGGTCCAGGGCGTGCCAGGCCTGCACGATGTCGCGCCGGAATTCCTCCAGGTCGACCCGGCCGTCAGCGTTGCGGTCGGCCTTCGAGAAGGCCGCGCTGCTCAGCGTGGGCGACGGCACCGGCTCCGTCCCGGAAGCCGCCACGGGCAGGGACGCCGCAGCCGCACAGAGCAGCGCAGCGAGCAATGAACGAGGAATCGGGACCATGACGCTCTCCTGTCCTCACCACCACCAGCGCTGGCCGGCGCCGCGATTGCAGTCCCACACCACCACCTGCGTCTCGGGACGCGGTCGCGGGCTGCCGACGTCGAGGCACTTGCCGTTGAAGTGGCTGCGGATCTGCGAGCCGCTGGGGTACCAGCGCTGGTTGCTGCCGCCGTTGCAGGGCCAGGCGATCAGGCGAGCGCCGTTGGCGTTGCTGCGGTCGGCGATGTCGAGGCACTTGCCGCCGACGCGCAGTTCGCCGTTGCGCGTCCACTCGAAGCGCTGGTTGCGTCCGCCGTTGCAGGGGTAGACGATCGCCTCGGTGCCCTGGGCCACCTCGCGGCCGCGCATGTCCAGGCACTGGCCGCTGCCGGAGCGGATCTCGCCGACGCGCCCGCCGGGCTCGGGCGGCTGCCAGCCGCCGTTGCCGCCACTGCTGCCGTTGTCCTTGTCCTTGTCCTTGTCGCGGCTGGCCAGGATGGCGATGCCGGCGATCGCCAGGGCCGCCGCGATCGCGGCACCGGTGTTCGATCCCTCGGGGGCCGAGGCCTCGCCGACGGGGGCATTGCCGGTGGCGGCGTCGTCCGTGATGCGGAAGCGCCCGGCGCAGCCCTTGTCGACCCACAGCTCGCGGCTCGAGAGGTCGAAGCCCCAGGTGCGACTGAAGCGGCAGCCACCGGCCAGCTGCTCGACGATCTCGACGTCCCGCGTTCCAACCGGCAGCTTGTACGACGCATGGCCGCCACCCGAGCGCAACTCGACGACCCGCTCGGCAGCCAGCAGCGACCCGTGCGGCATGGCCAGCACCACGGCCAGCACCGTTGCCGCGGCGCGCCTCGCATTCGCTCTTTGCTTCATCCTCGCTCCTCCACCCGGGCCAGCCCGGGTACTCGCGCGTCAGCGCCCGTCCTCCTGCCCGGCCCAGGGCAGCATCATCGTGACCAGCAGCAGCTTCTCGAACTCGGGCTCGAAGCGGTCGATGATGTCCTGCGGGTTCGGCACCAGACGGCGGTCGGTGATCAGGCCGAACTGCACGCCGCCGGCATAGCTCAGCACGCTGATGCCCAGGCCGATGTCGCCCGAGGCCGGCACCCAGAAGATCGACTGGCGCAGGTCGGCGCCGCAGAAGCGCAGCGGCTCGGCCGGCCCGGGCACGTTGGTCATCACCGCCGTCGTCTTCTTCGCGAACATGCCGGTGACGAGGTCCTGCACCGGCTTGATGAACAGGCCCGACATCGCCAGGATCGCGAACGCCAGCAGCGGCTGATAGCTGCCCTTGAGCTCGGCCATGCGGGCATGCACCGCGTACACGCGCTCGATCGGGTTCTCGACGCCGATGGGCAGCACCAGCGGCACCAGGCCGAAGCGGTTGCCGAGTTGCCAGGCCTTGTCCAGCGGACGCAGGTTCACCGGCACCATGGCGCGGATCTCCTTGCCCCTGGTGTCTTCCCCGCGGTCGCGCAGGTACTGGCCGATCGCGCCGGCCACGCACGACAGCAGCACGTCGTTGACCGAGCAGTTCAGGCCCTTGCCGATCGCCTTGACCATCGGCAGCGGCAGCGGCTCGTTCCAGGCCACCAGCTTGCGGCCCTCCGGCTTGCCCTTCAGGCCGGTGGGCGAGTCGTCGGACATCAGCGCCAGGGCGGCGGCGTCCTTGAGCACCTGCACGCCGGAGCGCGCCATCTCGATCGAGCCGAGCATCGGCTGCTCGGGATGCGCCAGCAGGTCGATCGACTTGGCGACGCCGTCGCCGTACATGCCGATCGCCTTGACGGTGAGGTCGGTCAGCGGCTTGAGCACGGCGTCGGTCAGCCAGTCGCCCTCGTCGGCGCCGGCGTCACCATCCTCGCCATGCCGCCGCGCCGGC
Source organism: Rubrivivax sp. (assembly GCA_044374875.1). Classification (GTDB taxonomy): domain Bacteria; phylum Pseudomonadota; class Gammaproteobacteria; order Burkholderiales; family Burkholderiaceae_C; genus Rubrivivax. The sequence goes on along the minus strand of JBILNT010000025.1, from coordinate 13,663 downwards.
GGATCCTGCCCGCCGTCGGTGATGGACAGCGTGACCGACATCAGCGCAATGCCGTCGCCGATGCAGTGATGGATGCGACAGATCAGCGCACTGCCGCCCTCGTAGTCCTCGACCAGGTGGAACTGCCACAACGGCCGCGAAGGGTCGAGCGGCTCGGTGGCAAGTTCGCCGCAGCGCTGCTGCAGCGCCTGCCGCGCGCCTTGGCCGCGACGGCGGCGCAGCTTCTCGGGCACGACGTGCCGCGCGATGTCGAAGTCCTCGTCCTCGACCCACGTCGCGCCCATGGTCTCCTGCACCACCTTCTGGCGGAAGCGGTCGTACTTGAGAAGGCGCTCGGAGATGCGCGCCCGCACGGCGTCCAGCGAGACGGCGGGCGTTGTCAGCAAGACGCCCACGATGAGCATCAGGTTGACGTCGTTGTCCATGCGCAGCCACGCGGTATCCACGCGTGACATGCGCTCCATGGCCGCGCCCATCGACTTCTCCTCCAACACGGTGTGCGGTCTCGCTGCCGACGATGCTGGGTAACATCCGCATCGTCAAGACCTCATTTTCACCCACGCCTGCGCGCAGGCCCCAGCCCCGGGAGCACCCTTCATGGCCGACCTGAAAGCCGCCTTCGAGCGGGCCGTCGCCGAGAGCAAGAGCCTCTCCGAGAAGCCCGACAACATGACCCTGCTGAAGATCTACTCGCTGTACAAGCAGGCCACCGCGGGCGACGTCGAGGGCAAGCGCCCCGGTTTCACCGACATGGTCGGCCGCGCCAAGTACGACGCCTGGGCCGCGCTGAAGGGCAAGGCGGCCGACGAGGCGATGCAGGAGTACATCGACCTCATCGAATCGTTGAAGTGACCCCCTCGGAGCGCCTTCGGCGGCTGCCCGACCCCTCTCAGCGCTGCCCCGGCAGCCTCAGTTCGAGCGGGCCGGCACGCCCCCAGGCTTCGGCTTCCTGCTGCAGCAGGTAGACGGTGCGCGGGTGGGTCTCGGCCCACGACGCGGGATACGACAGGTGGGCCACGCGCGAGCGCGGGCGCAGCGCCAGCACGTCGGTGCGCACCGCCCCGCGGGCGTGGCACTTGATGACCGCCAGCCGCAGGCACAGCACCTGCCAGGCGAAAGCTTCCGTGGCCAGCGCGTCCTCGACCTTGCGCAAGCCGCCGCGCTGACCGAGCACGAGTGCGCCGATGCGCCGCTGCTGGCTCTGCGAGAAGCCGGGCGCGTCGACGTGGGCCAGGATGTAGGCGCTGTGGCGGTGGTGGTCGTGGTGCGACACCATCAGTCCGATCTCGTGCAGGTCGCAGGCCCAGCCGAGTTCGCGGCGGACGTCGGGATCGGCGTCGCCGGCCACCGACTCGTGGAGCGCCAGCGCGACACTACGCACCCGCTCGGCCTGCGCAAGGTCGACACCGAAGCGCTGCTGCATCTCGCGCACCGTGACGTCGCGCATGTCCTCCGGCCTGGCACGGCGCAGGGCCTCCAGCCGGTCGTGCAGGTCGACGATCACGCCCTGGCGAAGCGCCCCCTTGGCCGGCCGCAGCGCCGTGATCTCGAAGTTCGCGGCCAGGGTGTAGAGGATCGCCAGGCCGCCCGGGAGCACCGCGCGGCGGTCGGGCTTGAGGCCCGGCAGGTCGATGCGATCGACGTGGCCGGCCTCGACGCAGCGTTCGATGCACCAGCGCAAGCCGGCCGGCGTGATGGTGCCGTCGGTCACCCCGGCGGCGGACAGCACCTGCGAGACCGCCCCGGCCGTACCCGACGAACCCAGCGCCTCGCGCCAGCGGCTGCGGTCGAAGGGCTGCAAGGCTTCCTCCAGCTCGGCCCCGGCCTCGATCTGCGCCGAGCGAAAGCCCGCGGCGGTGACGTGCCCCTCCGCGAAGTGCCGCATCGACAGGCTGACGCAGCCCACGCCGAAGGACTCGGCCACCAACGGCCGCCGCCCTTCGCCGAGGATCAGCTCGGTGGAACGTCCGCCGATGTCGACGACCAGTCGCGGCGCGTCGCCGGGCTGCAGGTGCGCCACGCCGGCGTAGATCAGGCGCGCCTCCTCCCGCCCGGAGATCACCTCGATGGGGTGCTGGAGCGCCGCCTGCGCGCGCAGCAGGAACGCGTCGCGGTTGCGCGCCTCGCGCAGCGTCTGCGTGGCCACCGCACGCACACGCTCGGGGGCGAAGCCGGCCAGCCGGTCGGCGAACAGCCGCAGGCACGCCAGACCACGCTGGGCCGCCTCCTCGGTCAGCAGGCCATCGGGATCGAGTCCGGCGCCCAGCCGCACCGTTTCCTTGAGGTAGTCGATGCGCCGGTAGCGGCCGTGCTGCAGCTGGCCGATCTCGAGGCGGAAGCTGTTGGAGCCCATGTCTACCGCGGCCAGCGGTCCGTGTTGCAGCGCATTGGAGGCCATGCGCCCGATTGTGCCGCGCCCCCATGACTGCAAAGCTGCCCGAGCCGGCCTAGACTCGGCGTCCCCTTGTGCAGGAGGCTCCCGTGATCGAACGCGACATCGACAGCCTGGCTCCCGGCCGCGACTTCAGCCGCCGCGACTTCGTCCGTACCTCGCTGGGCACCGGGTTCGCCGCCGCGGCGCTGCCCGTGGCCGCCCAGACCGTGATCAAGACCGACACCCAGGGCCTGGTCGCAGGCGAGGTGACGGTGCCGGTCGGCAGCTTCAAGCTCCCCGCCTACCGCGCCGCGCCGCAGGGCGTTCAGGGCGCGCCGGTGGTGCTGGTGGTCAGCGAGATCTTCGGTGTGCACGAGTACATCGCCGACGTCGCGCGCCGCTTCGCCAAGGCGGGCTACTTCGCCATCGCGCCCGAGCTCTTCGTGCGCCAGGGCGACCCGAGCGAATACGGCGAGCTGGCGCGGCTGCTGGCCGAGGTGATCTCGCGCGTGCCCGACGAACAGGTCATGGGTGACCTCGACGCCACCCTGGCCTGGGCCGGCACGCAGGGCGCGGACAGCTCGCGCGCGGCGGTCACCGGGTTTTGCTGGGGTGGCCGCATCACCTGGCTGCATGCGGCGCACCAGCCGCGCCTGAAGGCCGGCGTGGCCTGGTACGGCCGGCTGGTGGGCGAAAGCACGCCGCTGCTGCCGCGCCACCCGGTCGACATCGCTGCCGGTCTGCACGCGCCCGTGCTCGGCCTGTACGGCGGGCAGGATGCCGGCATCCCGCTGGCGACCGTGGACCGGATGAAGGCGGGGCTGGCCGCCGGCGGCGTGGCCGCCAGGCGCTCGGAGTTCCATGTCTATCCCGACGCGCCCCATGCCTTTCATGCCGACTACCGCCCGAGCTACCGCCGCGAAGCGGCCGAGGATGGCTGGAAGCGGTGCCTGGCCTGGTTCCGCACCCACGGGGTCTGAGAGCCTGAGAGGCTTTCCCCCATGCCCGCCTTGCACCCCAAGACACCCCGTCTCGTCGTTGCAGATCCGCGCCATAGCCCGAGCGATGGCTGTGGTTTGCGCCTGGATACGGGGCGTCTTGGCGCGCCTTTCGGCCACGGCGGAAAAACTCTCAGGCTCTGAGCGGGGGCCGGTGCGGGCCGGGGCGCTTGACAGCTTCGCTACGATGGTCTGCAGGTATTCCGCCTGGCCGCATCACCGCCCCCCATGACACTTCTCTACATCGTCGTCGCCACACTGGCCGGTGGCCTGCTGTCGGTCCTGGTCGCCGCCTGGCTCACCGTCGGCGTGCTCGCCCGCGTCGTCAAGAGCCTGGTCAGCCTGTCGGCCGGCGTGCTGCTGGGCACGGCGCTGCTGAAGGTGCTGCCCGAGGCCTTCGAGGGCACCGCGAGCCCGAACGCGCTGTTCGCCACCCTGCTCGGCGGCCTGATCTTCTTCTGGCTGCTCGAGAAGGCCGAGCTCTACCGGCACGTCCACCACCACGAGGGGGACGGCCACGACCACCACCACCACTTCGACGCCGAGCAGGCCGGTCGCGGCGGCGCCAGCGTGCTGCTCGGCGACGCGATCCACAACTTCTGCGACGGCGTGATCATCGCCGCGGCCTTCCTCGCCGACACCACGCTGGGCATCGTGACCGCGCTGGCCATCATCGCGCACGAGATCCCGCAGGAGGCGGGCGACTACATCGTGCTGCGCAACGCCGGCTTCAGCCGCGGCCGTGCGCTGGCCTGGAACGCGATGTCGGGCCTGGCCGGCGTGGCCGGCGGCGTGATCGGGTATTTCGTCGTCGAGCCCTGGGAAGCGGCCTTCCCGTACCTGCTCGTCGTGGCCGCCAGCAGCTTCGTCTACGTGGCCGTTGCCGACCTGCTGCCGCAGTTGCAGAAGCGGCTGCCGCTGCGCGAGACCGCCACCCAGGTGCTCTGGCTGGCGGCCGGGCTGGGCCTGGTGGTGCTGGCCACCGAGATGCTGCACGGCCACGCGCACTGAAGCGCAGCGGCAGGGGGCGCGGCCGCAAGCCGGCCGCGTCAGCGCACCACGAAGACCGGCAGCGTGCTGTGGGTCAGGACCTTCTGCGTTTCGCTGCCGAGCAGCAGGGCACTGACGCCGCGACGCCCGTGCGAGGCCATCACGATCAGGTCGCAGTCCTGCGCCTTCGCGTGGTCGATGATCGCCTCCCAGGGATGCAGGGCCTCGACGGTCGCGCCGTCGCAGGCCACGCCCGCCACGGCGGCGGCATCGGCAACAGCCTCGACGTTCGCCGCGGCGATGCGTTCCTGCGCGTCGTAGAACTCCTGCGGCGGGACCGGCTGCATCTCCGAGATGGCACTGTAGGGGAACGGCTCCTTGACGCCGATGGCGACGATGCGGCCGCCCGTGAGCTTCGCCAGGCCGATGGCGGTCTGCACCGCCTTGGCCGTGATCTCGGAACCGTCGGTGGGAACGAGGATGCGGTTGAACATGATGGGTGCTCCAGTCTTCGTCAATACCGGCAGCCTGCTGGCCGCCATGCCGTCAGTGTGGGACGAAGCGCGCCGCGTCGCTTGACGAGCGTCAACCGCGTGCCACGGGGCGCGAGCCGTCGGCGCACCACTCGCTCCAGGAGCCGGGGTACAGGCGCGAGCCGGCCAGGCCGGCGTGCTCCATCGCGAGCAGGTTGTGGCAGGCCGTCACGCCCGAGCCGCACTGGTGCACCACGCTCTCGGCCGGCAGGGCCATCGCCTCGAACTCGGCGCGCAACTGCGCCGCCGGCTTGAAGCGGCCGTCGAGCGCGAGGTTGTCCTTGAAGAAGCGCAGCCGCGCGCCGGGGATGTGGCCGGCCACGGGATCGAGCGGCTCGACCTCGCCGCGGAAGCGCTCGCCGGCACGCGCGTCCAGCACCGCCAGACGCCCCAGCCCTGCCAGCACCGCATCGGCATCCACGGTGGGCATGGCCGGCGCACTCGCGGGATACGCCGCGCCGCCCGGCCGCGCGTGCACGGTCGTCTCGGCCGCGCCGCCGGCAGCGAGCCAGGCCGCCCAGCCGCCGTCGAGCACCGCGACCTCTCGGTGCCCGAGCCAACGCAGCAGCCACCACGCGCGCGCAGCGTACGGGCCGCCCTGCGCGTCGTAGGCAACCACCTGCAAGCCGGGGTGGATGCCCAGGGCGCCGGCGGTGACGGCGGCAACATCGCGGGCAGGCAGCGGGTGGCGGCCATTGCGCCCGGTCTTCGGGCCGCTCAGGTCGTGGTCGAGGTGCGCATACAGGGCGCCGGGCACGTGGCCAGCCGCGTGCGCCCGCTCGCCGGCAGCGGTATCGACAAGGTCGAAGCCGCAGTCCAGCACGACCAGGGGAGCGCCGGAGCGCTGCAGCGCAGCGAGTTCGCCGGTGGAGATCAGGGTGTCGAGGCGCTTGTCCATGCGCGGATGCTAAGCCGCCGGGCGGCGCCGCGCCGCGATGCCGTCACGCCTCGCCAGGAGATGTCGCGGCGGCGTCGCGCTGCGTGGTCGCCCGCGCGCGCAGCAGCGTCGCACCCAGGCCGGCCACGACGATGAGCGTGACCCCGGCCAGCGCCGTCCAAGTCACCGCGTCGCCGAACAGCGCGACGCCGAAGACGAAGGCCCAGAGGATGCCCATGTACTGCAGCGCCGCGTTCGAGAGCACGCCGCCGATCGCGTAGGCCCGCGTCATCATCGTCTGCGCCGTGGTGGCCAGCAGCCCGATGGCCAGCAGCAGCCCGAGACCGCGCAGGTCGTGGCTGGTGACGCCGGTCCAGGTCATCGTCGCGGCACCGGCTGCCATGCCGCCGAGCGAGAAGTAGAAGACGATGCGCAGCCCGGGCTCGCCGGCGCGCCCCAGCGCCGTGACCTGCAGGTAGGCCAGCGCCGCCAGCACGCCTGAAAGCAGGCCTGCCAGCCCGTGCCAGAACTGGTCCTGGCCGATCGTCGGCTGCAGCACCAGCGCCACGCCCGCGAAGCCCAGCAGCACTGTCGCCACGAGCCGGCCGTCGACGCGCGACGCGCCGAGGAGGACCGCGCCGCCGATCAGGAACAGCGCCATCCACACCGACGACATGTAGTTGAGCGTCATCGCGGTGGCCAGCGGCAGGTTGCCGATCGCGAGGAACCACAGCATCAACGCCGACACGCCGCTCAGGCTGCGCCAGAAGTGCATGCCGGGCACGGTGGTGCGCAGCGTGCCGCCGCGCCACCAGACGAGGGCGCCGATGAACAGCGCGCCCACCAGGCTGCGGTAGAAGACGATCTCGCCGGCAGCGTAACGATCCGACGCCAGCTTCACGCACACGCCCATGGTGGCGAACAGGAACGACGACCCCGCCATCAGCCAGGGCGCGGCGTTGCGCGACCGCGGCGCGGCCGCGCCCCGAGCCGCCACCCGTCAGCTTCCCGCCACCGGCATGCCCATCGCTGCCCGGTACCACTCGTGGAAGTGCTGCATGCCGTCTTCCATCGGGCTCTGGTAGGGCCCGACCTCGTTGTCCCCGCGCTCGTACAGCGCGCGGCGGCCGGCATCCATGCGCACCGCGATCTCGTCGTCCTCGACGCAGGTCTCCATGTAGGCGGCCTGGTGCGCCTCGACGAACTCGCGCTCGAACGCGGCGATCTCCTCGGGGTAGAAGAACTCCACCAGGTTGAGCGTCTTCTGCGGCCCCTTCGGGAACAGCGTCGAGACCACCAGCACGTGCGGGTACCACTCGACCATCACCGTGGGGTAGTAGGTCAGCCAGATCGCGCCGTGCGGCGGCGGCTCGCCGTTGCGGAAGCCCCGCACGGCGTCGTGCCAGCGCCGGTAGACCTCGGAGCCCGGGCGCTCGAGCGCATGGTTGACGCCCACCGTCTGCACCGAGTGGTGACGGCCGAACTCCCAGCTCAGGTCCTCGCAGGTGACGAACTGGCCCAGGCCGGGGTGGAACGGGCCGACGTGATAGTCCTCCAGGTAGACCTCGATGAAGGTCTTCCAGTTGTAGTCGCACTCGTGGGCGATGGATCGGTCGTAGACGTAGCCCGAGAAATCGAGCTGCGCCTGGGGCCCGAGTGCGGCGAGGTCGGCGCCGACATCGCGACCGTTGCGCTCGAAGACCAGCCCGTTCCAGCGCTGCACAGGATAGTTGCGCAGGTTCAGGCACGGATCCTGGGCGAAATGCGGCGCGCCGACGAGCTGGCCATGCAGATCGTAGGTCCAGCGGTGCAGCGGGCACACCACGTTGGACCTGGTGTTGCCACGACCACGCAGCATCACCGCCTGCCGATGACGGCACACGTTCGAGATCAGCTCGACGCCGTCGCGCGTGCGCACCAGGGCTCGGCCCTCGCCTTCGTGGGCCAGGGCGTGGAAGTCACCGACCTCGGGCACCGCGAGCTCGTGGCCGAGGTAGCGCGGCGCGTGCTCGAAGATGAGCCGCTGTTCCTCGCGGAACAACCCCTCGTCGAAGTAGCTGGAAACCGGAAGCTGCGTGTTGCTGCGCTCCAGAGCTTCGAGACTGATGCTCAGGTCAGACATGATCCGAGAGGATCCTCCGGGAAAGAGACGTCAACCCCCCACCCGGTGGCCCCGCGGGTGGGTTTGAAAAGCCGCGCGGATCCGGTCAGCAGACATCAGGGTCTCCACGGGCGGCCGGAGATTGTACCTACCCCGCCACACCGCGAAGCTCATGCCCTTGCGCGGGCGCGGGTGGCGGGTGGGCAAGGCCTCCCCCGATCGAAGGAGCAGCCACGACACCGGGGCCGGCGTGGGGACGGACTAGAATCATCGTCATATTTCAGCTTCCGGAATCGCCACCGTCGCCATGCCCCCAGGCTCTCCAGAGCAACCGGCCGCGCCCGAGACCTACGAGCAGGCCGTCGCCGAGCTCGATCGCCTCGTGCAGCAGATGGAGGGCGGGCAGCTGCCGCTGGACCAGCTGCTGGACGGCTACCGGCGCGGCGCCGAGCTTCTGGCCTTCTGCCGCGGCAGACTGCAGGCCGTCGAGGAGCAGGTGCGCGTCCTGGAGGACGGGCAGTTGCGGCCCTGGAGCGGCGCATGACCGCGCGTGACCTGAACGACTGGATGCGGACGCAGCTCGCGAACGTCGAGGCTGCGCTGGATCGATGGGTTCCGGCCGGCGCGCCGGCAGGCCTTGGCGAGGCCATGCGCTACGGCGTGCTCGACGGCGGCAAGAGGCTGCGGCCGCTGCTCGTCATGGGCGCCTGCGAAGCCACCGCAGGCGACGCCGACGCCGCCTTGCGTGCCGCGGTCGCGGTCGAGCTCATCCACGCCTATTCCCTGGTGCACGACGACATGCCCTGCATGGACGACGACGTGCTGCGCCGCGGCAAGCCCACCGTCCACGTGCGCTTCGGCGAGGCGCAGGCCATGCTCGCGGGGGACGCCATGCAGGCCCTGGCCTTCGAGGTGCTGACCCCGGACGAGGGCGTCGCGCCGGCTCTGCAGGCCCGTCTGTGCTCGCTGCTGGCGCGTTCGGCAGGCCACGCCGGCATGGCCGGCGGCCAGGCCATCGACCTCGCCAGCACCGGCCAGCCGCTCGACGAGCTGCAGCTGCGCGACATGCACCGACGCAAGACCGGGGCGCTGCTGCAGGCCAGCGTGCTGATGGGCGCGGCCTGCGGGCGGCCCTCGGCCACGGCTTGGCAGGCGCTGGCCGACTACGGCGACGCCATCGGCCTGGCCTTCCAGGTGGTCGACGACATCCTCGACGTGACGCAGTCCTCGAGCACGCTGGGCAAGACCGCCGGCAAGGACAACGATCACAACAAGCCCACCTACGTGACGGTGCTGGGGCTCGGTGCGGCGCGGACACACGCCGAGGCCCTTCGGCGGCAGGCGCACGAGGCGCTGGCGCGCAGCGGCCTCGATGGCAGCGCCTGGCTGCTCTCGGCACTGGCCGACAAGGTCGTGGAGCGGGAGAGCTGATGCCGCGACCGAGCGCCCACCACCCGCCGCGCCGCCGGTGCAGCCCGGCCGCACGCCTGCGTGCCTGCGCCATGGAGCCACTCCAATGAACAAGCATCCGCTCCTCGGTCGCATCGAGTCCCCGGCCGACGTTCGCCGGCTCGCGCGCAGCGAACTCGGCACTCTGGCCATCGAACTGCGCGACTTCGTCCTCGAGACCGTCAGCAAGACGGGCGGCCACCTGGGCAGCAACCTGGGCACCGTCGAGCTCACGATCGCGCTGCACTACGTCTACAACACCCCCTACGACCGCATCGTCTGGGACGTCGGCCACCAGACCTATCCGCACAAGGTGCTGACCGGGCGCCGCGACAGGATGCACACGCTGCGACAGCTCGGCGGCGTGGCGGGCTTTCCCAAGCGCGACGAGAGCGAGTACGACACCTTCGGCACCGCGCACAGCTCGACGTCCATCTCGGCCGCGCTGGGGATGGCGCTGGGTGCCAAGCTCAAGGGCGAGGACCGCAAGGCGGTGGCCGTGATCGGCGACGGTGCGATGACCGCCGGCATGGCCTTCGAGGCGATGAACAACGCCGGCATCTCGCACAACGGCGTCGTCGCCGACATGCTGGTCGTGCTCAACGACAACGACATGTCGATCAGCCCACCGGTCGGCGCGCTCAACAAGTACCTCGCGCGGCTGATGAGCGGGCAGTTCTACGCCGCCGCGCGCGAAGGGGTCAAGGGCGTGCTCAAGGCGGCGCCGCCGCTGTTCGAGCTGGCGCGCCGCTTCGAGGAGCACGCCAAGGGCATGGTCGTGCCAGGCACCATCTTCGAGGAGTTCGGCTTCAACTACGTCGGCCCGATCGACGGCCACGATCTCGAGTCGCTCATCCCGACGCTGGAGAACCTGCGCTCCAAGCCCGGCGCGCAGTTCCTGCACGTGGTCACCAAGAAGGGCTACGGCTACAAGCTCGCCGAGGCCGACCCGGTCAAGTACCACGCCGCCAGCGGAAAGTTCAACCCCGCCGAGGGCTTCCCCAAGAGCGCCCCGGCCAAGCCCACCTTCACGCAGGTCTTCGGCCAGTGGCTGTGCGACATGGCCGCCGCCGACGAACGCCTGGTGGGCATCACCCCGGCGATGCGCGAGGGCTCGGGGATGGTCGAGTTCCACAAGCGCTTCCCGAAGCGCTACTACGACGTCGGCATCGCCGAGCAGCACGCCGTCACCTTCGCCGCCGGCCTGGCCTGCGAGGGCCTGAAGCCGGTGGTGGCGATCTACTCGACCTTCCTGCAGCGCGGCTACGACCAGCTGATCCACGACGTCGCGCTGCAGAACCTGCCGGTGGTGTTCGCGCTCGACCGCGCCGGCATCGTCGGTGCCGACGGCCCGACGCACGCGGGGCTCTACGACATCGCCTACGTGCGCTGCATCCCCAACTGCAGCATGCTCACGCCCTCGGACGAGAACGAGTGCCGCAAGGCACTGACCACGGCCTACCGTCAGGACCACCCCGTGGCCGTGCGCTACCCGCGGGGTGCCGGGGTGGGTGCCGAGATCGAGCCCGCGCTGGAGGCCTGGCCCTGGGGCAAGGGCGTCGTGCGGCGCGAGACGACACTGCCGGCCGACGGCCGCGGCACGCCGCGCATCGCGATCCTCGCCTTCGGCACCGTGCTGCACCCCGCGCTGGCGGCGGCGGCGGCGCTCGACGCCACGGTGGCCGACATGCGCTTCGCCAAGCCGCTGGACAAGGCCCTGGTGCTCGACCTCGCCGCCCGCCACGATGCCATCGTCACCGTCGAGGAAGGCTGCGTTGCCGGCGGGGCCGGCAGCGGCGTGGGCGAACTGCTCGCCGAGGCCGGCGTCGCGTTGCCGCTGCTGCACCTGGGCCTGCCGGACCTCTTCACCGACCACGGCGACCCGGGCAAGCTGCTGGCCATCTATGGCCTGGACGCCGCCGGCATCGAGAAGTCGATCCGCCAGCGCTTCGAGCTGCGGCCGCTGCTGGCGGCGGTCAACGGCTGAGAGCCCGTGAGCGAGCCGGGCATTCAGCGGCCTTGAACGCCGCATAGCAACCGCGCCGCCCCCCAGGGGCCGGTTTCGTGTCATCCTCCGGCCCCCATGACCAACCTGACCGACGCCCTCCACATTCCCGACACGCAGAGCGCGCGCGACCAGCGCCGTGTCGCGATCCAGCGCGTCGGCGTCAAGGACGTGCGCTACCCGGTGCAGCTGCGCGTGGCCGGCGCCGTGGTGCAGACCGCCGCAAGCTGGACGCTCGACGTCGCGCTGCCGGCCGAGCAGAAGGGCACGCACATGTCGCGCTTCGTGGCCTGGCTCGAGGAGCTCGACGTCCCGCTCGACGCCGCCAGCCTGCGCCAGCGCCACGCCGCCATGCTCGAGCGCCTGCACGCCAGCGAGGGCCGCATCGAGGCCGCGTTCACCTTCTTCCTGCGCAAGCGCGCCCCGGTCTCGGGACTGCAGAGCCAGCTCGACTACCAGGGCCGCTGGATCGCCGAGACCCGCACCGGCCAGACCACGCTGTGGGCCGAGGTCGCGGTGCCGGTGAAGAGCCTGTGCCCGTGCTCGAAGGAGATCTCCGACTACGGCGCCCACAACCAGCGTTCGCTGGTGACGCTGCGCGTCGAGCTGCTCGAGCCCATCGAGTGGCACGAACTCGTGCGCTTCGCCGAGGACGAGGCCTCCAGCGAGCTGTGGCCGATGCTCAAGCGCGCCGACGAGAAGTGGGTCACCGAGCGGGCCTACGAGAACCCGAAGTTCGTCGAGGACCTGATCCGCGACGTCGCGCTGCGGCTCGAACGCGAGCCCCGCATCGGGCGCTATGCGGTCGAGGTCGAGAACTTCGAGTCGATCCACAACCACTCGGCCTGGGCACGCGTCGAGCGGGGCTGAGAACCGCCGCGGCATCCTCACCCCTCGTGGCCCAGCGTCCCAAGCTCAGCATCAAGGCCCAGGCGCCTTCGCGCGACCCGCATCGTCGCCCGGTACGCGCCGCCACCGCCCCGCGCACGGCACCTTCGGCGCGCGACAACCCGCCCGCCGAGCGGCCACGCTCCGAGAGACCTCGCACCGAGCGGTCCGGCACCGATCGGCCCCGCGCTGACCAGCCCCGCACCGACCGGCCTCGCACGGAGAGGCCCGGCGGAGACCGGCCCGCGGCCGACCGCCGCGAGCGCGCCGCGCGTCCAGACCGCCCCCCCGCGGACCGGCGCGGGCGAGGAGACGCCGCCGAGCCGCGGCGTGACGAGAGCCGCCGACCGCGGCCGCCGGGAGCGCAGGAAGCTCCTGCGCCGGCCCGCGCCAAGCGGGCCCCGCAGAACCCCGAGGCAAGGCCGCAACGCCAGGACACGAGGCCGCAGCGATCCGATTCGCGGCCGCGGCACCCCGATGCACGAGCCGATGCGCGGCCCGAGCGCGCCGGCGTCTGGCCACCCCGGCCGCGTGAAGCGCACTCGCCCCGGCCTGAGCGGCCTGAGCGGCCGCAGCGCCCGGTCCCGCAGGGCGCACGGCCGGCGGCGCCGGCGACGGCGCCCGTGCTGGCCGGCGACCAGGGTGTGCGCGTCTCCAAGCTGATCACCGAGCGCGGCCTGGCGTCGCGCCGAGAGGCCGACGACTGGATCGCCGCCGGCTGGGTGCGGGTCGATGGCCGCGTGGTCACGCTCGGCCAGCGCGTCGCGCCCGACGCCGCCATCCAGATCGACGAGCGCGCCAGGCGCCAGCAGGCGCGGCAGGTCACCGTGCTCGTGCACAAGCCGGTCGGCTATGTCAGCGGCCAGGCCGAGGACGGCTACCAGCCCGCCTCGGTGCTGCTGACGCCCGCCAACCGCTGGCCCGGCGACCGCTCGCGCATCGAGTTCCAGCCGGCACACCTGCGCGGGCTGGCACCCGCCGGTCGGCTGGACATCGACTCCACCGGCCTGCTCGTGCTGACGCAGGACGGCCGCGTCGCCCGTCGCCTGATCGGTGACCAGACGCGCGTCGAGAAGGAGTACCTGGTGCGCGTGGCCTACCGCCCGGGCGGCCGCCTGCCGGACGAGGAACTGGAGAAGCTGCGCCACGGGCTCGAGCTCGACGGCCGCGCGCTGCGCCCGGCCAAGGTGAGCTGGCAGAACGAGGACCAGCTGCGCTTCGTGCTGCGCGAAGGCCGCAAACGGCAGATCCGTCGCATGTGCGAACTCGTCGGCCTCGAGGTGCTGGGCTTGAAGCGCGTGCGCATCGGCAGCGTGACGCTGGGCCAGCTGCCGGCCGGCCAGTGGCGCTACCTGGCCGACGACGAGCAGTTCTGAGAGCCTGAGAGTCTTTCCCCCATGCCCGCCTTGCACCCCAAAACACCCCGTCTCGTCGTTGCAAATCCGCGC
>JBILNT010000165.1:0-7962 GCA_044374875.1 Rubrivivax sp. | reverse complement strand
TGCTGTCGAACTTGCGTCACCGCTTGCCTCGTACGGTCCAGTCTCGATCAGACCACAACGCGGCAACTCTTGATTACGTTTACACCCTCTCAGAGCCTGAGAGTCTTTCCGCCATGACCGCGCCCGGCGTTCGCGAAGGAACATGCGTGCTGCTGCGCTACAGGGTGAACGGCAGCGCCGAGATGACCGACACGTCATTGGTGCGAGCCCGCGGCGTATTCGGACGCCGTGGTGCGAGCCCGTCCCTGAGCATGGTCCGCAGGTCGTCGGCGACAGTGCTGAGCGGCGTAAGCCGCATCCCGTTCAAGAGATCGAGTCGAGATCGACGCCTTGCATGGCGCTGCCGTTCATCAACGATGCTGAGGTACGGCATGGCAATGCGCAAGCGAGAAGGCAAGGTGTTCCCCAACGCGGCGGGCATCGACATCGGAGCGTCCAGCCACTGGGCGGCGCTGCCCAGGCACTTGGCCGACAGCGCCGGCTGCGATCCGGTACGCGAGGTCGGGGCGATGACCGCGGACTCGGAAGCGCTGGCGGGTTGGCTGGTGAGCCTGGGGGTGGACACGATGGCGGTGGAGTCCACTGGCGTGTACTGGATCCCGGTGTTCGAGGTGCTGGAGCAGCACGCGCTGAAGGCCTGGCTGGTTGACGCACGGCAGCTGAAGTACGTTCCTGGCCGCAAGCGCGACGTGCAGGACTGCCAGTGGTTGCAGAAGTTGACGAGCCTGGGGCTGCTGCGCGCGGCCTGGCGGCCCAGCGCCAAGGTGTGCGTGCTGCGCGCTGTGGCGCGCCAGCGCGAGACGCTTCTGACGAGCCAGGCCAGCTGGGTGCAGCGCATGCAGAAGGCGCTGGTGCAGATGAACATCCAGATCATCCAGGTGCTGACCGACGCGATGGGGGTGACCGGGCAGGACGTCGTGCGCGACATCGTCGCCGGGGTGCGTGATCCGGCGCAACTGGCTCGCCATCGTCAGCGGCGCGTCAAGGCCACCCAGGCCGAGATTGCACGGGCGCTGCAGGGCAACTGGCGCGAGGAGCACTTGTTCGTGCTCAAGCAGTCGCTGGCGATGTACGACGACATCGGGCGGCAAGGTACTGTCCTCAGGGACCAAGCGCTCGACCAACCGGGCGCGCCAGGCGCTGAAGATGGCCGCGCAGAGCTTGTGGCGCAGCGAGTCGGCGCTCGGAGCCTTCTACCGCCGCTTGTCATCCCGAATGGACAAGCCCAAGGCCAACACCGCTGCCGCGCACAAGCTGGCACGGATGGTGCACTTCATGCTCACCAGCGGCGAAGCCTTCGTCGACCAGGGCCAGCAGCGCTACGAAGAGCAGCAGCGTCAGCGCAGCATCGCTGCGCTCAAGCGCCGCGCTGCATCGCTGGGCTTCCAGATCAATCCCGTGGAGACGGCTGCATGAACTCAGCCGTCTTCATCTCTGTTTCTCAGGAGCCCCATGGACACCTCTAGGCCGATTCCCGATAGGCGCCTGAACATGCGGATGGGCGCCGTTTCATTGGTGTGCGTCGCCGCGGCGGTCGGCCTGGCCTACGTGCTGCGGGGGTTGCTGGTGCTCCCGGGCGAGTTTGGCGCCTGGCCGCAGCCGCGCGCGACGTGGGCCGTGCTCTACACGGTGGCGATCTGCCTCCTCGCGGCGGTCGGCCTGGCCGCGCTGGCGCTGGTGGCCTGGGAGTCATGTTCCGTTCTGAGGGGCAGGGTCGCGGCGGCGCAGGCGTCCAGGGCATCCCCGGCCGATGGCAGCTGCCAGGATGCGGCATGCGATCCGTTTGCCTCCACCCTCCCAGACGACCGGCTGGTGACCCGGGATCCGACGCACGGAGGCGGCATCGCGGGCCGAAAGACCACGCGGAGCTGGCGCGTGCCCGACCCCACATCCCCCTCGAACCCGACGCCGCCAGCCGCGGGGCCGAGGGCTGCAGGGCCGTGGAGCCCACTTTCAGCCCCCCTCGCGGATGCGCTGTCGCTTGATCTCAGGCGTTTGATTGCGGCCAGTTCGAAGCGATTGCACGACGATGCGACAGACCTGCAGGCGAACTGCCTGGACATTTCCGCGCTGAGCGATAGCACGCTGCGTTCCACCGAGCAGCTCTGCACCAGGGTGGCATCCCTGCGGCAACGCATTGAGACCTGCGCGCGGACGGCCCGCAACATGGATGCCCTGTGGAGCGAGGTCGACGACCTTCTCGCGCGCCTCGCCGGCGACGCCCCACCAAAAGACGGGCCCAGCCCGACGGCACCCGGCACCGATCGGCAGGCCTCGGATGCCGAGACCGACGGTTCACAACCCGCCTCACAGGCCGAGGCTCGACGCCCGGGACCGCCCGGAACTTGGCGCACTGCGCAACTGGCGGCGGATTCGGCCAGCACTCTCGGCCGGCTGCGCGAAGCCCAGCGCAGCCATGCAGCGACCCTCAATGACATCGCGGCGGCCACCGGGGAACTCGCGCGCGACGCTACTGCGGTGAACCGCATGACGTCTTCGCAAGTCGCCTACGGGCAGTTCGCCGCCCACACGGCGGCTGGCCTAGCGGCGCTCGTCGAGCGGCTGCGCGCCGATGTCGAGCGCCTTCACGAGCCCCGGTAGCGCCGGTCTGGACGGCGACGTGCCCAAGGTCATCGAACACCCGAGGGTGCGCACGGAGCCCTGGCGACCGGGTCCGCTGGGTTCGCTGTGGCTGCTGGAACTGGTGGGGCGCAGCGAACGCAGCGCCGCGTGGCTCGTGGCCGAGGACAAGACAGAGCACCGCTACCTGCTGCTTGCGCCCGCAGCGCCTTTCTTGGCGGCAGAGCCGATCACGCGCTGGGCAACGACGATCGCGGCCACGGCGGCGGTGCGGCACCCCGCGCTGGCACGCTCGGTCCGTGCAGGACACCACGGTGGCCGCCCCTACCTTCTCTATGACCTCGCCGAGTGGCGACCCTTCGCCGAACACGTGCATCGGGCGGCCGTGATGCCGAGTGACGCCCTGAAGCTCGCCGCCGACGCGGCGGGAGCGCTCGGGGCGCTTCATGGTTCGGCATTGCTGCACGGCGACTTGCAGCCGTGGTGCGTGCTCGTGTCGCACGACGGCAGGCGCTGCGTGCTCGCGGGTGCGGGGGTGGCGTCTGTTGCGAACGTGACTGCCGCTGCCACGCAGACGGCGAAGCCGCTCGACCCCGTTTTCACCGCGGAAGTGTCGGCGCTGTCCGCGGTCCTTGCAAACGGACTGGCTGCCGTGCCGAGCACGGGTAGCCTCGGGCCGCACGCCCCGGAGCAGCCACTGTCGGAGCTGGTGTGGCCCACTGCAGCCGACGCCCCCGACGCACCCGATGCCTCGAACGCACCCGAGGCAGGCGGCGGCACGAATCCGGCGCGGCTGCTGGCCGCCAGACTGGCTTCGTTGCGCGACAGGGTTGCAGCCGATGGCAGGGCGTTCCTCGAGGCACTGGCAGCACGCATTGCGGAGTGCGGCCCGTTGCCTGCGCTGCTGGACCCCGACGACCCCGAGGACGTGATGCTGCGCCTGCTCGGCGCACGCCTCGACGACGCGGCTGCCATCGTTTCCGAGGACGTGGCGCTGGCGCTGGCGGTGCTGTCACAGGCCAGCGAACTGATGGCCGCGGGCGATCGCCAGGCCGACCCTCGCGCGGTTCCGTCGCTGCCCAATGCCATCGCACTGCTGGGCGTGGATCGCGTGCTTGCCACTGCGAGGGCCATGCGCAGCGCGGTCGATCTGCCCGGCCACTTCGCCCAGGAAGGCAGCCATCTTCTCGCGGCGCTGCGCCTGCGCGCACGTGGCGCCGTGCGGGCCGCTGCACACCTGCGCCTGCCAGGAAGCCCCGAGCACCTGGCCCGTTTGTCGGCCACGCTGCAGTCGCTGGGACGCCAGGTCGTCGCCTTCCATGCGCCACGTGCTGCCAGGCTGATCGACAGACGCACGGGGGAACTGCTGGCAAAGATGGCGCCGGACCAGGTGTCACCCGGCATCGCGCTGCGCATGGCGGCTTTGGCCGTCGTGGGCGTCGATCCGGATCAGGTCACCAACTTGTCGCTTCGGCTCGCCGGGGCTCCGCCAGGCCTGCAGCAACTGGCGCTGCGCTGGAGCAGCGACGAACCGGCACGCTGGCGCAGCGCGACGCAGGTGATGAGCCTCTGTGGCAGTCTGGCCAACGACCTGGCCGACCTGTGCCACCTGCTGCCTGACATGAGTCGCCTGGACGACGAACGCGTCGACGCCTTGGCCTGGAAGTACGTGGCTCTCCTCGACGAGCACCCGGTGCCTGCGCCAGACCTGCTGCAGGCGGCATTCGAGCTTTGCCGAGACACCCGGCAAGGGCACGAGCTGCCCTTGATGCCGGCACCCTGACAGTGCCGACCCGCCCGCCCCCGCACTTGCTGGGAGGGCCAGGAACAGCCCGCGCCCGCGGACAATCACAAGGTGCTCGGGCGGAACACCGTGTCCTGGTGCCTGATGCGCGCGTCGTTGAGCCCGCGGATCAAAGGCCGCAATCCGACGGTGGCGAGCGCGGAGACAATCAACACGACGCCCAACAGCCACCATGCGAAGGTGGTACCGATCGAGCGCAGCGAACCCATGAGCGTACGCAGCGCCTCCTGCGACACCTCGGCACGCGATCGCGCTATTGCGCCCAGGTGAACGGCGGTCTGCAGCACCCCCATCATGTGGTCGCCGGCACGCGCCACCAGCGGCGCCGGGTTGACAGGTGCGCCCGCCGTGCCGGGTGGCATCCATGCGCGATCCAGCAAATTGCTGTAGCTTTCCAGTTGCTGCTGCGCCTCCTGAACGATGGTCTTCTCCCCCAGCCCGGCGTGCATGTTGAGCGAGCCCAGGGTCCGACGCGCCGATGCAACGGCAGCATCCCATCGCTTGTAGCCGGCCGCCCGCTCGGCGCCCTGCCTCAGCATCGCGGATTCGACGCGACGCGCCTCGATGAGCGATTCCTGGAGCGACGCGACCAGTGCACGCTGCCGCGCGTGGCGAGCAAGTTCGCGATCACTTTGGGAAAGATTTTCCACCGCAGCCGACGCAGCCCAGAGCGTCAGCGTGAAAAGCGCTGCAATGAGCGCAACGGTCACGGCAGCGTGCAGCAGCAGCTGTGGTTGCCGATGGAATATCCGGGAGAGCCAGGGAAGCTGGAATTGCATGGATCGTTCTCCGTGAAAGTGCACGCTCGTAAACAGCCGCAGGAAGGCACGGCACAGCCAGCGGTTGCTGAAGCGACCGGGGCCGCGCTGTCATGTCGATGACCATTGCCCCGAGGCTAGCGCAGCAGACGCAGCGCCGGGAGCGGCAATTGGGGGGCAGTTCCCCCGTTACATTTCCTTTCGGCACTTTTCCCGGGTAGCTCGAGTTCGGATCGCCTCCCCTCTTGGGCGGATGCCCGGGATCACGGCCGGCCCGCGGGCCCTGGTGCGCGACAGCCAGACCAGCGCGCGTTCGACGCGAGCCGGTACGATCGCACGCGACAAGCGCCCGGCCGGCGTCGGAGCCCTGCCGGACGGATGCCGCGACGGCCGTTGCCACTTAAACCGCTGGCCTGCCACGATTTGAGTTCTCTGGGGGCCAGCACGCAGAACTGCGTTCGAGCCCGCCTGCGGGCCGGGCGATGGCGGACGCGGACCTGCAGCCGCCACCTTGGAGACGTCATGACGGCAAATGCACCAGCAACTCCGGCCGGACCGGAGAGCCCGGTCGCGCGGCACCGTCTGCAGTGGCTGCTGTTCGGATGCGCGCTGCTGGGCGTGGCGCTGCTGGTGGGCCTCGCCGCACTACGGCAGCGTGAGCAGATGCTGGCTGCGTGGCGCCTTGATATGGCGCGCCATGCCGCGGGGATCGAGACCGCGATCGGGCGCCCGGTGGGCGCGGCCGACACCGCGCTTGCCATGATTGCCGAGCGGGCCACGCCGAGGCAGGCCGATGCCGATGCAAGCGCAGACCAGAGAATCGCATACCTCGACGACAACCGGATGATGGCCAGCGCCGCGCGGCGGCTGCTCGAGCGCGCTGGCCACCGGGCCCATGCGTTCCAGCGTGGCACCGACCTGCTGGACGCCATCGAGGCCGGTGGCCTGGCCTTCGACGCCGTGGTCACCGACTTCAGCATGCCCGAGATGTCCGGGCTCGAAGTGGCGCAGCGCGTAGCCGCGCTGCGCCCGGGCACGCCGGTGGCCATCGCGTCGGGCTTCGTGTCCGACGAACTGCGCCACGCAGCACGCAGGCTGGGCGTCTCCATGGTGCTTCGCAACGAAGACAGCTTCCAGGAACTCGCGGCCAGCGTGGGCCGCCTGCTGTCCGGTCACGCCGCCGAGGCCGTCAGCGAGGCACCCGCGCGTTGCTGACGCGCGCGCAGGCTTGAACAGATGCGCCGCTGTCAGCTGAGTAGCTGGTCAGTTGGGTAGCGCCCCCCGTTGCACGGCACTTGCGCCCGGATGCGCTCGCGAACCCACTCGGCGCAGGCAGTGACCAGAACCGAACCGCAGGGCACCCCCGCGGGCTGGCTCAGCATCAAAGTCCGAGGCATCACGGGACCTGGTCACTTCATTGCAATTGGTGTTTGAATACGCAGAGCGCGTAAACTGTCGCACAGGCGAACTGCTTCGGAACGACACCATGCCCCAGGCCAGCTCCACCGCTGTATTGCCCGCCGCGAAGTCGGTCACCGCGAAGTATCAGACGCTCCGCGGACGCCTGATCCCCGCGCTGAACCCCTGCTGGCGACTGTGGATGCGGGAGGAGGGGCCGATGCAGCTGATGTGCCTTGCGCAGCTCGGGTTGGAGTTGTGGAGCGTCCAGACGGACGGGCAGCACTTCTACATGTGCCATGACCGTAAGGTCAGGCGTGTCGCGCCCGATTGCGAAGAAGCCCTGAGGCGCGAGCTTCACGCCGTGCGCGGCGGCTTCGTTCGCGAAGCACGGTTGCGCCTGGGTGAAGCCATGGCCAGCAGCGCGATATTCGCAGGCGGGCAGGCTGCTACCGAATCGAATTCCGCCCCCCGCGAGATGCGGGTGCGACAGGCGCTTGGCACGCCCGCGCGTCAGCCCTTGGGTTCGGGTGCTGGGACAGCCGCCGCGCTGACCCCGGCCGCAGCGGATTGCCCCGCGGTATCACATGCGGACACGGCGGCAGAGTCGGCAGGCGCTCCTGATGTCGGAATGCTGCCCGCAGCCCCCGCGGCAGCCGTGCAGGTGAGCTATCGACGCCGCCGTCAGGTGGTGGTCACCACGGCACCTGGCGCGGCGTGCGCCGCCTGAGGAAGACAGGAATCGCTCAGGCGGCAGAGTTCGCCATGATCCAGCGCTCGATCGCCCGGCCCCCTCCCGCACTTCCAGCGGCTGTTGGGGCAGAGTTCAGTTTTGACAGTCGATGGATTGCACAAGGACCCGAGGGCCCGCCACCGGCGCCGCCCGCATCACGGCCTCACCGGCGAAGGTCGCACCGATACGGCTGGGATCTGGCGCGGCCTCGCCGTCTTGCCGTGCTCGCTCTTTTGCGGGGGTGAGCGGGTGACCGTGCTGTGAGGCTTACGGCGATGCTCGCCGACCTCAGCGCTGACGATGTCACCGAACAGTCACGTGACTACTGGCGCACCTCGAGGCCGGTGCGAGAGGCCGGTGCGAGAGGCCGGTGCGAGAGGCCGGTGCGAGAGGCCGGTGCGAGAGGCCGATGCGAGAGGCGGAGGCGGAACCAGACCTCGGGCCCAACACGCGCTTGGCAAGTTGAACGCGCGCAACAGAAAGGCCACTGTAGCCATGGTCGGCAACCCAAAGACAAACGGCCCACGCATCGCTGCGTGAGCCGTCTGGGTAATGCTGGTGGGCCCTGCAGGATTCGAACCTGCGACCAACGGATTAAGAGTCCGCTGCTCTACCAGCTGAGCTAAGAGCCCTGATCTGCGCCGGACCTGGATCCGGTGGTGGGTCGTGCAGGATTCGAACCTGCGACC
>JBILNT010000164.1:0-7989 GCA_044374875.1 Rubrivivax sp. | reverse complement strand
CAGCGGGTCACGTTGCCCTGGAGGTCGTAGACCACGGAGTAGGAGGAGGTCGCGCCCGTGGCGTCCGATTGCGTGGTGACCTGCTCGGAGCCGGTGACGGTGCCGTCAGCGGCGGTGAGGGTGCGGGATTCGGTGCTGCTGGTGTTGCCGGCGCTGTCGACGCTGCTCCAGCGGGTCACGTTGCCCTGGAGGTCGTAGACCACGGTGGAGGTCGAGGTCGCGCCCGTGGCGTCCGATTGCGTGGTGACCTGCTCGGAGCCCGTGACCGTGCCGCTGGCGTCGGTGACGGTGCGGAATTCCGTGCTGCTGCTGTAGCCCGCACTGTCGACGTAGCTCGAGGAAACCGGATTCCAGCTGGCGTCGTAGGTCAGCGTGTACGTGTACGAGCCGCCGCCACCGTCCGTGGCGACGGTGACTTGCCGGTAACCCGTGACGATCCCTTGCGCATCGGTGAGCGTCTCGAAACCGGCGGCGGTACCGGAGGTATCGCGACCCGCCGAGGCTGCTGCCTGCTCGTCGGTTTCGGATTCAGGAATCGCCATGCTGCCCCCACTTGCCGCGCCCACCCGGGCTGGATCTCACATCGGCCCTTGCCGCTCCGGTGTGCGAATGCATGCCGGTGTGGGACAAAAGCGGACCATCTCACTCAAAGCGGAGGATAGCAGACCTGCCGTGTCGGCGCGCCCGGGATGATGGCGAGGCTCGGGGGGGGGGGGCGTGGAGCGGGCGCCTTGGCGCGCGGCAGGTGGCGGGTTTGAGCGCGAGGCTGCGCGCTTTCACCGCCGTCGCCTACGGGTTCAGGCCGGGGGCCCGGAGTCGGGCGGAGGTGCCTGCAGTTGCGCGGGGCGGGCGGGTCGGGGCCGTGGGGGCGGAGCGTGGATGGCCATCGTCGCGCGCTCCATGTCGCCTGCCAGCAGCAGGGGCAGCGCGGCCAAGGTTCGCGTGATGGCCTGTTCGACCGCCTCGCGGTGCTCGGGCGCCGGCTTCTTCAGCACCCAGTTCGCGACCTCCGACTTCACGCCGGGGTGGCCGATGCCCAGGCGCAGGCGCCAGAAGTCGCCGCTGCCCAGCATGCCCTGGATGTCCTTCAGCCCGTTGTGGCCTGCTGCGCTGCCGCCGCACTTGAGCTTGGCCTGACCGGGCTGCAGGTCGAGTTCGTCGTGGACGACGAGGATTTGCCGCGGCTCGATCTTGTAGAAGCGTGCCAGCGTCGCCACCGAGACGCCCGAGCGGTTCATGTAGGTCTGCGGCTCGAGCAGCCACACCGGCCCGCCGTCGGCCGCCTTGCCGTTGACGCGGGCGAACAGTGCCTGGTAACCGCGTTCGTGGACGAGGTGCGTACCGAGCTTGCGCGCCAGCGCGTCGATCCACCAGAAACCGGCGTTGTGGCGGGTGTCCTCGTACTCCGGGCCGGGGTTGCCGAGGCCGACGAGCAGCTTGATCATGACGGCTCCATCATAGGGAGAAGGCCCCGCCGCCGTTGCGGCCGGCGGGGACGCACCACCAAAGAAGAGGGCCCCGCGTGGGGGCCCTTCGCAGCAGGCAGGATCGGGCGGGGCGAGCCCCGCCGCGGCATCACTTCTTGTTCTGCTTCTCGTCCTTCTTGCCCTTGGCGGCCTTGCCCTTCTCGGGCTTGGCGACGGCCGTCACGACGACTTCCTCCTCTTCCTTGGGCATGGTCACGGCGACGACGACCGGGTTGAGGGTGCCGTGCTTGACCGCCTTGATGCCCGCGGGCAGCTTCAGGTCGCTGACGTGCAGCGACTGGTTCTTCACCAGGGCCGACAGGTCGATGGAAACGAACTCGGGCAGCTGCGAGGCCAGGCACTCGATCTCGAGCTCGGTGGCAACGTGGCTGACCAGGCACTTGTCGGTCTTGACCGCGGGCGAGTTCTCTTCGCCGGTGAAGTGCAGCGGGACCTTCTTGCGCAGGCGCGTGGTCTCGTCGACACGCTGGAAGTCGACGTGCATGACGATGGGCTTCCAGGCGTGCATCTGGAAGTCGCGCAGCAGCACCTTCTCGACCTGGCCGCCCAGTTCCATCTCGAGGATCGACGAGTGGAAGGCCTCCTTCTTCAGCGCGAAGAAGAGCGCGTTGTGATCGAGCTCGATCATCCTGGGCTGACCGGCGCCGTAGACGATGCCGGGAACCTTGGCGGCGTTGCGCAGGCGGCGGCTCGCTCCGGTCCCCTGCAGGCTACGCTCGTAAGCGGTGAATTTCATGTTCACTCCAGTTTCTGATTCAGGCCCCGCGACCAGGGCCGTTGGATGCAGGCCCGCCAGGGCCTGCCAGGATCGCGTCGGCGCGCACGTGCCCGCCAGGCGCGGCGCGGGTCAGAAGTTGTTGTTCTGCTCCGCGAACAGGGACGTCACCGACTCGCCGTCGCTGATGCGACGGATGGTCTCGGCGAACAGGAAGGCGACGCTGAGCTGGCGGATCTTGCCGCAGGCCTTGGCGGCCTCGCCCAGAGGGATGGTGTTGCTGATGACGACCTCGTCGAGCTGCGAGGCCTTGATGCGCTCGATCGCCGGGCCGGAGAACACCGGGTGCGTGCAGTAGGCGAAGACGCTCTTCGCGCCCCGCTCCTTGAGCACCTCGGCGGCCTTCACCAGCGTGCCGGCGGTGTCGATCATGTCGTCCATGATCACGCAGTTGCGGCCTTCGATCTCGCCGATGACGTGCATCACCTCGGAGACGTTGGCCGCCGGGCGGCGCTTGTCGATGATGGCGAGGTCGCAGCCGAGCTGCTTGGCCAGCGCTCGAGCGCGCACCACCCCGCCGACGTCCGGCGAGACGACGACGAGGTCGCGGTAGTTGCGGCTCTTCAGGTCGGACAGCAGCACCGGGCTGGCGTAGATGTTGTCGACCGGGATGTCGAAGAAGCCCTGGATCTGGTCGGCGTGCAGGTCCATCGTCAGCACGCGCTCGACGCCGACGGTCTCGAGCAGGTTGGCCACGACCTTGGCGCTGATCGGCACGCGGGTGCTGCGCGGCCGGCGGTCCTGGCGGGCGTAGCCGAAGTAGGGGATCACGGCGGTGATGCGGCGGGCGCTGGCCCGCTTGAGCGCATCGACCATGATCAGCAGCTCCATCAGGTTCTCGTTGGTGGGGCTGCAGGTCGGCTGGACGACGAAGACGTCGCGGGCGCGGACGTTCTGGCGGATCTCGACGGTGACTTCACCGTCGGAGAAGCGTCCGACGGCGGCCTTGCCCAGGTCGACGCCGAGGTGCGTGGCGATCTCCTGCGCGAGCACCGGGTTGGCGTTGCCGGTGAACAGCACGGTGTTGAACAGCACGGTCGGGTCTCCGTCGGGGACGCCCGGGCGCCTCAAGAGACGCCGGGCGGTCAGAAGATGATTTGGCAGGGGAGGAAGGACTCGAACCCTCGCATGTCGGAATCAAAATCCGATGCCTTAACCAACTTGGCGACTCCCCTACACAGGACACGGATCGCTCCGCGCCCTCGAAACCTTCTCAGCCGGCCCAACCCGCGAGCGGGTGCTGTTCCAGACTGCGGCACATCCGTCCTGCCCACCCCGGCGGAAGCAGGTCCGCCGGAAATGTCGCCATGGGCTGGGCGCCTGTGCCGGCTCTCGCGAACACCGCGCTGCCCGAACCCGTCATCCGGCTGTTGCCGAACCGCTGTTCGAGCCACCGGGCGGCTTGAGCCACCTCGGGGCAGCGGGACTGCGCCACTGGCTGCAGGTCGTTTCGCCCGTAGCCGCCGGCCAGGTCCTCGCAAACACAGTCATCAGCGAGAGAGCCCGAGAGTATAGCAGGATCGGTGTCGCGCACGAGCGCTGGGTCACCGAAGATGCCTGCGGTGTCGATCGATGCCGCGGGCTTGACGACGGCGAACCATCGCGGCCTCAGCGCCATCGGCGTGAGCTTCTCGCCGATGCCCTCGACGAAGGCAT
Source organism: Rubrivivax sp. (assembly GCA_044374875.1). GTDB lineage: Bacteria > Pseudomonadota > Gammaproteobacteria > Burkholderiales > Burkholderiaceae_C > Rubrivivax. Next base: position 4,071 of record JBILNT010000164.1, on the reverse strand, counting down.
TGTGTCCGCCGACGAAGAAGGGTACGTCGGCGCCCAGCTTCGCCGCCAGCGGCAGCAGCCGCTCGCGAGGCCAGTGCAGGCCCCACAGCCGGTTGAGCGCGAGCAGTGCCGTCGCGGCGTCGGAGCTGCCGCCGCCCATCCCGGCGCCCCAGGGCAGCTGCTTGTCGACGGAGATGTCCGCGCCCCAGGCGGTGCCGCTGGCCTGCTGCAGGGCGCGCGCGGCGCGCAGCGTGAGGTCGTCGGCGGGCAGGGCGGGCCCGAGGTCGTGGCGAGCCAGTCGACCATCGGCACGGCGCTCGAAGTGCAGGGTGTCGCACCAGTCGACGAGGACGAAGGGCGACTGAAGCAGGTGATAGCCGTCGGCCCGGCGACCGATCACGTGCAGGAACAGGTTCAGCTTGGCCGGGGCGGGCACGTCGAGCAGGGACGTGATCATGAGGATGGCTCCAGGCGGATGCGGACGGTGACTGCGGGTGCCGAGGCGCGCACGGCCGTCACCCGGCCCTCGGTCCGTCCGGACAGGTCGACCTGCCAACCCAGCTGGGTGAAGCCCGAGGGCGCCGCTTCGCTCGATGCGCCGTGCCAAGGATGGCCTGCGAGCCAGTCCGCGAGGGCGTGCAGCGGCATGGCCTCGCCCAGGACGTCGCGGGCGAGCGCCTCGAGGCTGCCGTAGTGCACCTGCCCGTCCACGGTGACCAGCACCGCTTGCGAGGGGTCCCACCGCGCCGAGCCTATCGTCGTGCCCAGCGGCGTGAACAGGCGCATCTCGCCGCGCGACGAGTCGCCCTGCAACTCGAAGTCGGCGCTCATCTGGCGCGCCGGCTCGTTGCCTGCCGCCTCGACACGCACGGCGATGCGGCCCGCGATCAGGCCCGGGGCGCGCACGGGCGGCGCTGCGCATCCGGCCAGCAGGGCCGCCGTGATGGCGATCGCGGCGCGGCGGCTGGGGCCGCTCACAGTTCGACGCGCAACCGTGCCAGCGTCTCGCGCAGCACGTCGTTGGCGGCGTCGCGGGTGCGCACCTCGCGCCAGATCCGGCGCGCCTCGTCGGCCTGCCCGCTCGCCCACAGCACTTCGCCGAGGTGGGCGCCGATCTCGGGGTCGGGGCGAGCCGAATAGGCCTGTCGCAGCAACCGCAGCGCCTCGGGCAGGTTGCCCAGGCGGAATTCGACCCAGCCCAGGCTGTCGGTGATGAAGGGGTCGCCCGGCGAGAGCTCCAGCGCGCGCACGATCAGCTGCCGTGCCTCGGGCAGGCGCTTGCCGCGGTCGGCCAGCGAGTAGCCCAGGGCGTTGTGAGCGTGGGCGTTCTCGGGCTTGAGCTCGATCACGCGGCGCAGCAGCCGCTCCATCTCGTCGATGCGGTCGAGCTTTTCGGCCATCATCGCCTGCTCGTAGAGCAGGTCGGTGTCCTCTGGCCAGCGCGACGTCGCGGCGGTGAGCACGTCGAAGGCCTCGCGCCACAGCTTCAGGTCGCGCAGCAGGCCGGCCTCGGCCACGACCTTGGCGCGGGCGTCGGCGGGGCTGTGCTCGGCCGCGGCCCGGATCAGCTCGCGCCCTTGCGCCAAACGTCCCTGGCGGGCCATCAGCGAGGCGCGACGGGCCTGCACCTCGATGGCGCGCTGCGGGTCGTCCACGCGTGCGAGCCAGCGCTCCGCGGCCTGCAGATCGCCGCGCTGCTCGGCAGCCTGGGCCAGCAGCAGCCACGCCTGCAACAGGCCCTGGCCGGCTCGCTGCTCGTCGTCGTCATCGGAATCGTCCGCCGGATCGGCCGCCTTGCTGCCTGCCTCGACGAGGGCAACGTGGCGCAGCAGCGCCTTCTCGGCTTCAGCGGGATGGCGCAGCTCGAGGTGAAGGGCGCCCAGCATCAGCCACGGCTGTGCCAGGGTGGGCTGCTCCCGGGTCACCGCCTCGAGCTGCCGCACGGCGTCGGCGTGACGCTGCGCAGAGATCAGCGCGCGCACGTAGGCCAGCCGCAGCGGCGGTTCGGCGTCCGCCCGGGCCAGGTAGGAACCGACGATCGCCTCGGCCCGAGGCTGCGTGGCCATGAGTTCCAGCGCCAGCAGCGCGGGCCCCGGGGCGGCGGGGTCGTCGCGGTGCGCCTGCGTGACCAGGGCCAGGGCCCGCTCGCCGTCCTTGGCCGCCAACCACGCCCGGGCGAGCGCGACCTTCGAGGCCACGTCCGTGCCGGGGGCTTTCGCGTAGGGCTCCAGCACCTGTTCGAGCAGCGCCGCCGAGCGTGCCGCGTCGGGCGCGCGCTGGAAGAAGCGGGGCAGGGTGGCGATCAGCCCGGCACGCTCGCCGGCAGGGGTCAGCGTCAGCAGCGCACGCAGCGGCTCGGCCGCCCCGTCGAGGCGGTTGAGCGCGGCCAGGATCTGCAGTTGCAGGCGCAGTGCGTCCAGGGAGCGCGGCAGGGTGCTGCGCCAGGCCTCGGCGGCCTTGAGCGCCTCGTCGCCGGCGCGGGCCTGCAATGCGATGTCCACCGCACGCCGGAACAACTGCTCGTCGCGGGCGCGGCGCGCGGCGTCGAGGATGGTCTGGTAGGCGACACCCGGCTGGCCGTTGCGCAGCTCCATCTCGGCAATCAGGAGCTGATAGAACAGCGGTGCGTCGAGCGCGGAGCGCGCGGGTGTGTCGGCAGCGCTCGCCGCGGCGGCGGCCGGCGTCGCGGCGGGCGGGCTGGGCGCGGCCTGGGCCAGGGCCGCGCCGGCAGCCGGCGAGTTCAGGCCCCAGGCCGCGGCGGCCGCGACCGCGAGGCGCCTGCAGGTGGCGAGGGGCATCGGGACTCCGGGCGGTGACGGCTTCATTCTCACACACCCATAATGCCCCGATGCCCGAACTGCCGGAAGTGGAAGTCACGCGACGTGGCATCGACGAGCCCCTGCGCGGCGCAACGGTGCTGGATGTCCGCCTGGGCAAGCCGCTGCGCTGGCCTCTGGGCGTGGCGCCCGATCACCTCGTGGGGCGCTCGATCGGGCCGGTGTCGCGGCGCGGCAAGTACCTCTGGATGCCGCTCGACGCGCCCGGCGAGCCGGCCGGCGGCGGCCTGCTGATGCACCTGGGCATGTCCGGTTCGCTCGGCCTGGCCGATCCCGGGCAGCCGCCGGGGCCGCACGACCACTTCGACCTCCTCACCACGCGGGGGCTGCTGCGGCTGACGGACCCCCGGCGTTTCGGCGCCGTGGTCTGGTCGCCCTCGCTGGCCGACGACCCGGCCGCGCGGCTGCTCGAAGGCCTTGGCGCCGAGCCCTTCGACGCCGCGCTCACGCCCGAGTCCTTCCACGCCGCGCTGCGACGGCGCCGTGCACCGATCAAGGCGGCGCTGCTCGACGGCAGCATCGTCGTCGGGGCCGGCAACATCTACGCCTGCGAGGCGCTGTTCCGCGCCGGCATCCACCCGGCGCTGCGCGCCGACCGGATCAGCGGGCCCCGCGCGGCGAGGCTGCTCGAGGCGGTGCGCACCACGCTGGCCCGCGCGCTGGCGCTCGGCGGGTCGACCTTGCGCGACTTCCGCGACGTCCACGGCATGAGTGGCGAGTTCCAGGCCGAGGCCCAGGTCTACGGTCGGTCGGGCGAGCCCTGCGTGCGCTGTGGCACCACCCTGCGCCGCATCGTGCAGAACCAGCGCTCGACCTTCCTGTGCCCGACGTGCCAGCGGCGCTGAAAGCCTGTGGCACGTGAACGGGTTGGCGCCTTGGCACCATGCGCTGTCAGCAGGTGTTTCCGCTGTCCTCCGGCAGGCGACGGGCTGCGCTAGCATGCCTCTCGCACCCACCGCCCCGATGCACGCCCCCCTCGTCACCAGCCTGGAGTCGCTCGCCACCTGGCGCGGCCAGCTCGATCATGACCTGGCCACCTTCCTTCGCCTGCTCGAGGACAACGAACTGGTGGACGATGGCGTGCAAGGCCAGGCAGCGGCGCTGCGCGAGCGGCTCGGGGCCGAGCGGCTCGTGCTGGCCTTCGTGGCCGAGTTCTCGCGCGGCAAGTCCGAACTCATCAACGCGATGTTCTTCGCCGACACCGGGCGGCGGGTGCTTCCCGCCTCGCCCGGCCGCACGACCATGTGCCCGGTCG